>NZ_JACVZO010000011.1:0-77835 GCF_017151845.1 Staphylococcus sp. EG-SA-17 | reverse complement strand
CCATGACCGTTTTCATGTTATCTGTTACAAGTTCATTAGGCACACCTCCCATTAGCTCAAACGCTTGTGTCAATAAATTAAATAAGACATCACTTGATTTATTCATTGTCACTTGCATGATTACAAAGCGGGAATAAGGAAGTAGTAGTACGCCTATATTTAGTGAAACGATTTGATTATCCTTCGTTTTAAAGTTAATGCCTTCTTTCCAGTCAAACTGTGCTTGATGACCGGCTTTTGTCTCGAATCTCGGTGTGCCTTTAGGCGACATCTGTTGATAACCTTTCATAAAATAACGATTAAACTCATCATGTTTAAGGATATAAGCTCTAAATGTAGAATAGGCACACATTAACCCATGTTTATCCTTCAAATATTGCCAAAGAATACGCTTATAGTAGAACTTTTGTTCGCTAGAGTCTGAAAGTAATTTTTCGATGATAGGGTAATACTTGTCAATAATAGACTGACGATTTCTCTTTTTGGTTGGCTCAAAGCCATTTAAATATTTATCAACTGTTCTTCTATCAACACCCATGTGTCTCGCTATTTCACTTTTGTTTATTTTCATGTTTAAGTTCTCCATAACAATTTTTAATTTTGGTAAATCTGTAAGAGTAGTAACTTCAAAATCAGTATTTATGTCTAAAGATAATTTCATTGTTGTTCACCTCAATAAAATTATCTCTAGTTTTTTAAAAATTGTACATGTTTAAACAATCAAAAGTGTACATTATTAAATTATCATTTCCAGTCAAGAAAGGTTCTTAGCGACGAACGAGAAATGTAAAGTATAATAAAAAGCAGTCATAAGATGATTTCAATCAGAAATCAATTTATGACTGCTTTTCTTACTATGTGCTAAATTAACAATGAATATAACATCTTATTTTCATTAATATAAATATTGGAAGGATCGAAATGATTTACACGTTGTTTGAGTTGTATTAAATCATCATCATCTTTAAGTTGAATACCAATAATGACAGTACCTGTATTTTGAGAAGATTTTTTTAAGTATTCAAATTTAGTAATATCGTCTTGAGGTCCTAATACGTCATTTACAAATTCTCTCAATGCACCTGGACGTTGAGGGAAATTTAAGATAAAGTAATGCTTCATTTCTTCGTATAGTAATGAACGTTCTTCAATTTCTTTCATTCGATTAATATCATTATTACCACCACTAATGACACAAACCACTGTTTTACCTTTAATATGATCTTTATAGTTTTCAAGCGCACTTACACTTAAAGCGCCAGCGGGTTCTGCTACTATTGCTTGTTTTGAATACATATCCAAAATTGTTGAACATACAGCACCTTCATCCACTTGTACGTAGTTATCTACATTTTTTTTGGCAATTTCAAAAGTAATATCGCCAACTCTGGCTACAGAAGCTCCATCGACAAATTTATCGATATTAGGTAATGTGATAACCTGATTATTTACGACAACAGATTCATACATACTACTAGCACCTGAAGGTTCAACTCCGATAATTTTTGTGTTGGGAGAATAGGATTTAAAATAGGTACTAATACCTGAAATTAAACCACCACCACCAATTGCGGCAAATAGATAATCAAAGTTAACATTGTCAGACTTTGCTTGTTCTAGCATTTCTTTAGCAAGCGTACCTTGTCCAGAAATTGTATGAACATTATTGAATGGATCTATAAAGTTCATTTGATGTTCACTTGTATAAGTTAAAGCTTCAGCTAAACAGTGATCAAATGTATCACCAGTGAGTACAACTTCAACGTTACTATTTCCAAAGAACTTTACTTGATTTACCTTTTGTAAAGGTGTAGTGACTGGCATAAAGATAACAGCGTTTAAATTAAGTTTTTTAGCTGTATAGGCAACACCTTGAGCATGATTACCTGCACTCGCACATGTAATTCCTTTACTTTTAGCTTCATCTGATAAAACAGAAATAGCGTTGTAAGCACCTCTTAATTTAAAAGAACGTACCCATTGTAAATCTTCTCGTTTTAAATAAACTTTACAATCATACTTTTGAGATAAGTAATGGTCTAATTGTAAAGGTGTTTCTTTGACAATATCTTTAAGTCTTAAAAATGCTTCATCGATATCCTTCGTAGAAACTGTTGTTTTGACTGTCATAATATTCAACTCCCTTAAAGTGATTTTTCATATTTTTCTATTAATGATTCATATTGTAGGGTGATTGCAATGTCATCTAAGCCATTTACAAGTTTATTCTTCCAAGTTTCATCAATTTCAAAATGGAAACTCTTGTCTGGTGATGACACAGTTTGATTTGGTAAATCGACCTCAATTTCAACATATTTAGCAAGATGTTCACGTGCATTTTTTTCTAAAACAATTGGTAACATTGCATTTTTTGTACAATTCATATAAAAAATGTCACTGAAACTTCCTGCAATAATAATATGAAAGCCATAGTCCTTAAGTGCCCAAGCTGCATGTTCACGACTTGAACCACATCTAAAATTATCTCCAGTAATTAATATGGATGCACCTTTATATTGAGGCTTATTTGGATTGAAATCAGGATTATCTGAACCATCAGGTAAGTACCGCCATTCATCAAAAGCAAATGGACCAAAGCCACTTTTTGAAATACGCTTTAAGTGTACTTTAGGAATGATTTGATCTGTATCGATATTATCGTTGAAAAGAGGGACTATTTTACCTTTATATGTTGTAATAGGTTTGATTGCTGCCATTTAAACAACCACCTTTCTTACGTCCACAAATTTACCATGAATAGCTGCTGCTGCTGCCATAGCAGGGGATACTAAATGTGTTCTAGCACCTTTGCCTTGTCGTCCTTCGAAGTTTCGATTACATGTAGATGCACAATGTACACCCTCAGGTACTTGGTCAGGATTCATGCCTAAACACATTGAACATCCTGGTTCACGCCATTCAAATCCTGCATTTTTAAAGATAGTATCTAGACCTAATTTTTCAGCTTCTTTTTTTACTGTACGAGAACCTGGTACGACAATAGCTGTAATATTTGGGTGAACTTTATTTCCTTTAACAATATGACTAGCTTCAATCAAATCTGATAGTCTAGCATTTGTACATGAACCGAGGAAAACATACCCTAAGTCGATATCTTCAGCTTTTTGACCTGGTTCTAACCCCATATAATCATACGCACGTTGATCGTTGATATCATTGATTTCAGGGAATGGTTCACTGAAATTAACACCCATTTCAGGATTAGTTCCCCATGTCACTTGTGGTTCTAATGTTGAAACATCAAGTTCAATTACACGATCAAATATCGCGTCGTCATCAGAATATAGCTCACGCCACTTATCAACTGATTTAGCGAAGTTATCGGCAAATGGTCTCCCTTTAACATATTCAAATGTTATATCATCAGGTTGGATTATGCCGTATTTGGCACCACCTTCGATAGCCATGTTACAAATAGTCATTCGACCGTCCATTGAAAGGTTTTTAATTGTTTCGCCAGTAAATTCCAAAGCATAGCCTGTACCAAAGTCAACACCATACGTTTTAATTAAATGCAGAATAATGTCCTTAGCATAGACGCCTGTTGGTAAGGTACCATTAATATCGATTTTTAAGTTTTTGGGTTTTGTTTGCCATAGCGTTTGAGTTGCGAAAACATGTTCAACTTCACTTGTTCCAATTCCAAATGCAATAGCACCAAATGCTCCATGTGTTGCTGTGTGAGAGTCACCACAAACGATTGTTTTGCCGGGCTGTGTAAGTCCTGTCTCAGGTCCTACCATGTGAACAATACCTTGTTCATCAGAGCCCATATCAAAAATATGCACCCCAAAATCTATGGCGTTTTTTTGTAATGTTGTGATTTGTTTGTTTGCAATTTCATCTTTAATATTGAAAATATCAATAGTAGGAACATTGTGATCGAGTGTTGCAAATGTTAAATCTGGGCGTCTTAATTTTCTGTTTTGAAGCTAAGTCCTTCAAATGCTTGAGGAGAAGTAACTTCATGTATAAGGTGTAAATCAATGTATAATAGTTGCGGTTCGCCCAATTTCCCGTATAACACATGTCTGTTCCACACCTTGTCAAATAATGTTTGACCCATTTACATCTCCCCCTTAGTGATTCAATTTTTGAGATAGAATTTCGAAAATATCAGTAGTATTCAGTTTGCCCATGTTCAATCATGTTGTAAATATGTTGTTCTAATTCATCTGCAGCATCTGGTTGATTTAAGCTTTCACGTAAACACATCGCTAAAGATAGAATCATTCCAAATGGATTGGCAACGTTTTTACCTGCAATATCTGGTGCTGATCCATGAATAGGCTCATATAATCTTGGACCATCGTTACTAAAACTAGCAGAAGGTGATAAACCAAGTGAACCAGGAATCACTGAAGCTTCATCACTTAAAATATCGCCAAATAAGTTTTCACAAACTATGACGTCAAATTGTTTTGGATTTGTGATTAAATGCATGCTACAAGCATCAACAAGTAAGTGATTTACTGTTACTTCTGGATATAATTGACTCACTTCATTTACGACTTTGCGCCACAATTTACTAGAAGCTAATACATTTTCTTTATCAACTGATGTTAGTTTTCCTCGTCTTGAAGCAGCCAATTTAAATGCTACGTGAACAATGCGTTCTATTTCTTCTCTTGTATAAGTAAGAGAATCTAAGGCCTCGTGATTATTAAAATGTCTAGGTTCTCCAAAATAAATACCACTTGTCAATTCACGGACTATAACTAAATCTGTGCCTTCAACGCGATCTTCCTTTAAAGGTGATAAAGAACTAGCGCCTTTGACAACGATAGTGGGGCGTATATTTGCAAATAAATTTAATGATTTACGTAATTTTAATAATCCTTGTTCTGGTCGATTGTTAGGATCTGTCCATTTAGGTCCACCGATTGCACCCAGTAAAATAGCATCTGCTCTTTTACACGCATTTAAGGTTTTCTCAGTTAAAGGCTCGCCGAATGTATCAATAGAGGCACCACCAAATTCGTGGTGCTCTATTTGATAATTAAAGTTATATTTATTACTTATAATTTCAAGCAAGGATAGAGATCCGTTCAAAATTTCTGGACCGATTCCATCACCAGGTAGGGCAACAATGTTATAAGTCATAATTAATTACCTACCTTTTCAACATTTTCAGCTGCAAATTTAGCATGTGCTTCTACGTATGCTTTACAAGAGGCTTGTAAAATATCATGATCAATACCAAAGCCATTGACAGTCTTACCTTCAATCAATAAATTTACATGTACTTCTGCTTGGGCATCAGTACCTTCAGTGACAGAATTAATACGATAATCAATTAATTCTGTCTCTTTTTGGAAAATACGATCAACTGCATTGTAAATTGCTACGATTGAACCAGTACCAATACTTGAATCCTGGTAAATATGATCCTCTTTATCTTTAACAACAACAACAGCACTTTGAAGGCCGCTAGAGACATATTGTAGTTGCAGTGTTTCCAATTTATAAAGTGCTTGATGCTCATGCTCAGAACCTTGAATAATCGCATGAATATCTCTATCTGAAACAGATTTCTTTTTGTCCGCAATGGCCTTGAATTGTTTAAATAAATCTATTTGCGCTTCTTTATCAATGTCATAACCTAATGCTTTTAACTTCTCTGAGAAGGCGTGTTTACCAGATAATTTTCCTAATGGAAGTTCAGTCGTGCTTACACCAACAAGTTGAGGTGTCATAATTTCATATGTTTCACGATGTTTTAATACGCCATCTTGGTGAATACCTGATTCATGACTAAATGCATTTTGGCCAACAATTGCTTTATTTCTAGGCACTCGAATACCTGCATATCTTGAAATTAAATCCGATGTTTTTTTAGTTTCTTCGAGATTAAGGGCAGTTTGAGCACCATAATAATCATTTCGAACGTATAGTGCAAGCGCGACTTCTTCAAGTGCTGCATTACCTGCTCGTTCACCAATACCATTTACAGTGCCTTCAATTCGTCTTGCACCGCCTTCAATTGCAGCTAAACTATTTGAAACAGCCATTCCTAAATCGTCATGGCAATGAGCACTATAAATAATTTCATTTGAAGATGTTACAGATTCTGTTAAGGTTTTGAAAATATGTGCATATTCATCATGGTAACTGTAGCCGACTGTATCAGGAATATTAATAACTGTAGCTCCAGCGTCAACGGCAGTTTGTACACATTTCACTAAGAATGGTAATTCAGTACGCGTTGCATCTTCAGGTGAAAATTGAACAACGTCAAATAATTGTTTCGCGTATGTGACATGTTCTTTAATAGATGCTAAAACGTCTTCTTGAGACATTTTAAGTTTATGTTCAAGATGAATAGGTGATGTTGCTATAAAAACATGCACGACCGGCTTCGCTGCATCTTTTGTTGCTTCATATACAGCATCGATGTCAGATTTTTTACATCTAGCTAAACCACATACAGCCGTTGTTGTTAATGTTTGTGCAATTGCTTGAACAGATTTAAAGCTACCTGTACTTGAAGCAGGAAATCCAGCTTCAATAACATCTACACCCCATTTTTCTAATTGCAATGCAATACGCAAGCGTTCATCAAAAGTAAAATTCACTCCTGGTGTTTGTTCACCGTCTCTTAGTGTCGTATCAAAAATTTGAATATGACTACTCATATTTAACAACTCCTCATTGTAGGTCTATCTTATTTTTCAATGCTTTTAGATTTAATAAAAGGCATCATTTCGCGTAATTCACGACCAACTTTTTCAATTTGATGACCATGTTGTTCTTCGCGTAATTTATAAAATTCTTTGAATCCATTTTTATTGTCTTCGATAAAGCGATTACTGAAGTTACCATTTTGGATATCAGTTAATACAGCTTTCATATTTTCTTTAACATCTGGTGTGATAACACGTGGTCCTGAAACATAGTCACCAAATTCAGCAGTATTTGAAATTGAGTAACGTACATTTTCCATACCGCCTTCATACATCAAATCAACGATTAATTTCATTTCATGTAATACTTCAAAATAAGCTAATTCTGGTTGATAACCCGCTTCTACTAATGTTTCAAAGCCACTTTGAATTAATTTCGATACACCACCGCAAAGTACTGCTTGTTCACCAAATAAATCTGTCTCAGTTTCTTCTTTAAATGTTGTTTCAATAACACCTGCACGAGTTGCACCAATACCTTTTGCATAACTTAAAGCAATATTACGTGCTTGACCTGAAGCGTCTTGTTGAATACCAAATAGTGATGGTACAGCAGAACCTTCAACAAATGTACGTCTAACTAAATGACCCGGTCCTTTAGGAGCTACTAAAAATACATCAACATCAGCTGGTGGTTGAATAACACTAAAATGAATGTTAAAGCCATGAGCAAATGCAAGCGCATTATGTTTTTCTAAATTTGGTTCAATTTCGTTTTTGTATACATCACCTTGAATTTCATCAGGTAATAGCACCATAATTACATCAGCTTGCTTAACTGCTTCTGCAACAGGGAACACATCAAATCCATCTTCTTTAGCTTTGTCAAAAGAACGACCTGGGCGAATACCGATGACTACATCATATCCATTGTCTTTTAAGTTTTGTGCATGCGCGTGGCCTTGTGATCCATAACCTACTACTGCAATTTTTTTGCCTTGTAAAGCGTCCGTTTTTACATCTTGATCATAATAAACTGTTGTCATAATAAATTCCTCCAAATAATTAAATATTTTGTTTTTTTGAAAATTCTGAAATATAACTTTGTAATAGTGGCAGATGTTAACTAGCAGCCTATGATATATCTATAACTAATTAGCGCATCATTGCCTTTGTCTTAAAATTAAGCTTCGTTATCAACAAGGTCGTAGCATTCAACCGTTAAAACATTAATTTGTTGTTTTAATTTTTTAATTAATATATGAAGTGATGTATCATCTTGAATATCGACTTGAATTTCCATGTTAGAAATCCCAGGTTGTTCAGAATGTGTAACATGTAATGTATCGATATTATATTGTAGGCGAACAAAAGCACTTGTAATTCGATTTAGCGTGCTGACTTGATCCGCAACTTGTAATTTAAGAATTCTTGTCATTATAAGCCCTCCATTTCATGATTTGATTTGCCACTCGGAACCATTGGGTTTACAGCTTCAGTAGGGGAAATACGAACCTCAATTAAAGCTGGTCCTTGATAAGCAAACGCTGCATCTAATTGTTCTTCCAGTTGTTCTGGCTTATCGATTAAGAAACCTTTGACGCCATATGCTTCTGCCATTTTCATAAAATCAGGTTGACCATTAAATACTGAGTGTGAGAAGCGTTGATTAAAGAACTTATCTTGCCATTGTTTAACCATACCTAGTGTTCCATTATTGATTAGTACGATTTTGACATCTAAACCATATTCGGGTAATAGTGCCATTTCTTGGTTTGTCATTTGGAAACCACCGTCACCGACGAAACATACGACTGTTTTATCAGGATTAGCTAATTTGGCACCAATTGACGAAGGAATACCGAATCCCATTGTTCCTAAACCACCACTTGTAACCCATTGTCCGTGATTTTTAAATGGATAAAATTGAGCTGCCCACATTTGATGTTGTCCCACGTCTGTAGTAACAATTGCTTCACCATTTGTAATTTTGCCGATATATTCGATTGTTTGTTGTGGCTTACAAAATACTGGATCTTTTTCACCAAGTTTAAATGGGTGTTTCTGCTTATTATTTTGACAATGTTTAACCCAGTCACTGTGTGCTATAGTCTCAACATTTTTATCATTTAAACATTCTAAAAATCTTTTACAGTCTGCAATAATACCTAAATCTGCATGAATAACTTTATTGATTTCTGAAGGATCAATATCTACATGTACAATTTTGGCGTTAGGTGCAAAGGCATCAGGTTTGCTTGCTAATCTATCATCGAAGCGGCTACCTAAATTAATGAGTAAATCACACTCAGTTAATGCCATGTTACTAGCATAAGAACCATGCATACCTCCCATACCTAAAAATAGTGTATCCTCATAAGGTACAGCACCTAGACCTAGTAAAGTAGTAACTGTTGGGATTTGATGTTTATTAACAAACTGTGTTAATAATTGATTTGATTTTGATTGATTAATACCTGCGCCGGCTAATACGACAGGCTTTTTCGCTTCTTTTAAAAGTGAGATGAAAGTGTCAATGTCTTTATTTTCTGGTTCTGTAACAACTTCATAACCTGGAATATTGATTTCGTCGCATAAATCCACATTTGTAGCTAAAACACCCATATCTTTTGGAAAATCAATCACTACAGGACCTTTGCGTCCAGAATTCGCTACATGGAAAGCTTCGTGTACGATTTTAGGGATATCTTCAACACGTTTCACTTGATAATTTTGTTTTGTAATTGGTGAAGTCATAGATAGAATATCCGCTTCTTGGAATGCATCTTTACCAATGCCTGGTGTAGCAACTTGTCCGGTGAATACAACTAGAGGTAAAGAGTCGCAATGTGCATCCGTAATACCTGTCATTACATTTGTTGCACCTGGACCGCTTGTAACTACAACGACGCCAGTTTTACCAGATACACGTGCATAACCTTCTGCAGCATGAACAGCACCTTGTTCGTGTCTTGCTAAAATATGTTTGATTTTACCATCATAAAACGTGTCATATAAAGGTAGTACGGCACCACCAGGATAACCGAATAAATAATCCACATTTTCTTTAAGTAGAGCTTCTACTAGCACTTCTGATCCTGAACGCATATCATTTAAAGTTTTTTCATTTAGTTGTTCGGGTTCAAGTGATTCAGCCATTTTTAAAGGGTCAATATTTTGGTTTACTTCATGTTGAGTTTTAGACATTTTAACCATCTCCAATATAAAAATAAATTAAATTAAATTCTCAGGGACTTGCATGACGCCACCTGTATTTGCGCTAGTTACTAGGGCAGTATAACGAGCTAGATAACCTGTTTTTACTTTCGCTTTAAATGGTGTTAAAGATTCTCGGCGACGCGCTAGAACATCTTCAGGCTGGTTTACGTTTAATGTACGATTTGTTAAATCAATAGTAATCTCATCTCCATCTTCAATTAAGGCAATTGGTCCACCAGATGCAGCTTCAGGGGAAATATGACCAACTGCAATACCTCTTGTGGCACCGGAAAAACGCCCATCAGTAATTAATGCAACATCTTTACCTAAGCCGCGACCAACAATAGAGGAAGTAGGTGCTAACATTTCAGGCATACCTGGTCCACCTTTAGGTCCTTCATATCTAATGACAACGACGTGGCCTGCACGAACGGTACGATTGTCTATTGCTTCAACAGCTTCATCATGCGAATTGAAACAAATTGCTTTCCCAGTAAATGTTTTGATAGATGGATCAACGCCGCCAACTTTAATAACTGCGCCTTTAGGGGCGATATTACCAAATAAGATAGATAAACCGCCTTGTGCATCATATGGTGCATCAAGAGGGTGAATGACATCAAAGTTCTTAATTTCTTTGCCTTCGTTATTTTCACGTAACGTTTTGCCAGTAACTGTGATTCTATCTGGGTGTAACGTGCCATCTTTCTTCATCAATTCATTAATAATTGCTGGGACGCCACCAGCTTCATGCACATCATGCATTGAATACGATGAACTAGGTGCTATTTTTGATAAATATGGCGTGCGTTTGGCAATAGCATTAATGCGCTCTAAGTCATAATCAATACCAGCTTCATTGGCAATGGCTAACGTATGCAGTACTGTGTTTGTTGAACCACCCATAGCCATATCAAGTGCAAATGCATCATCAATTGCTTCGCGAGTAACGATATCACGTGGTTTTAAATCATTTTTAATATTTTCAACTAATTTAAAAGCTGCTTGGCGAATCATTTCGCGTCGTTGATCACTGACTGCAAGTGCAGTACCGTTGTATGGTAATGCTAGACCTAAAACTTCCATCAAACAGTTCATTGAATTTGCAGTAAACATCCCAGCACATGAACCACAAGTAGGGCAGGCATTTTGTTCCATATCTAAAAATTCTTCTTTAGAAATCGATCCTTCTTTAAATGCGCCGACTGCTTCAAACATTGATGAAAGTGTTAATGCTTTTCCATGTGCAGATAAGCCAGCTTTCATTGGTCCACCAGAGCAAAAGATAGCTGGTACGTTTGTCCTCATGGCTGCTAAAATCATACCGGGTGTAATCTTGTCACAATTAGGAATGTAAAATACGCCGTCAAACCAATGAGCGTTAATTACAGTTTCAGCTGCATCTGCAATAATTTCACGTGATGGTAGAGAATATCGCATTCCGATATGTCCCATAGCTATTCCATCATCAACACCAATTGTATTGAATTCAAATGGAATGGCACCGGCTTCTCTAATTGCTTCTTTAGCTATATCTGCAAGCTCTCTTAAATGAACATGTCCAGGAACAATATCAATATAAGAGTTACAAATAGCTACAAATGGTTTGTTCATATCAGTTGGACTTTTTAGCGCGCCCGTGGCATGTAAAAGACTTCTTGCTGGTGCTTGGTGATCTCCTTTTTTGATCATGTCGCTTCGCATAGTAAATTCCCCCGTAAATTTTAATGATTAATCATGTTTTATAGTAATAAAAATAAGTAATTGAAAGATAAAACATAAAAAAACGTCCCAATATTATTGGGACGTTTACAAGTCCCATTCAAACAGAAATAGGACTTAAAGCGTTTAGTAAATATTTACTAACGTTCGAGTCCTAAAGAGTATAATAAAATAATAATATTTGAAGTTGTCGGTTGATGTTCAGTATATTGATTAAGCATTTTATTATACTCCTTCCGTGAATGGTATATATCACTTTAATAGTTAGAATTGTCTAAAAATTTGATAAATTTAATTTACTATATCTGCTTTAGTATGTCAACAAATATTTTAAATTTTCTTACAATTAACTTTGAAGAGATAATCTGTTTCAAAGATAAGAAATTTAAGTTGAAATTTGTTACAATATAAAGGTTAAATATAAAGTTAGATACGATTGAACAATGGATAATCATTTTTATGAATGAAAAGCACAATATAGGAGAATCAACATTGATAAAGATAAATAATTTAGATGAAATGAATCAATTTGCTATGTTTTTAGTTGAGCAATTGAAAAGTGGTGATTTGATTTTACTTAACGGAGATTTAGGAGCAGGTAAAACAACGTTAACGCAATTTATAGGAAAAGCTCTTGGTGTAAGACGAACGATTAATTCCCCGACATTTAACATCATTAAATCATATAGGGGTAAAAATTTAAAATTGCATCATATGGATTGTTATCGCTTAGAAGATTCTGATGAAGATTTAGGGTTTGATGAATTTTTCGAAGATCAGGCAATTACTGTTATTGAATGGAGTCAATTTATAAAAGATTTACTTCCATCGACGCATTTATCTATTAATATTTCAACAATATCTGAAAATACAAGACAAATTGAGTTGTTCGCGCAAGGAGAACATTATGAACAAATTAAGGAGGCAATTATCCATGAATTCGCTGCTCATTGATACATCGAATCAACCATTATCAGTAGCATTGATGCAAAACGATGAAGTTTTAGCTGAAATAACTACGGATTCTAAACAAAATCATTCAGTGCAATTAATGCCTGCGATTAGTCAGCTATTTGAGCAGAGCAAAATAGCTAAACAGCAATTAGATGCGATTATTGTTGCTGAAGGTCCTGGTTCATATACTGGCTTACGTATCGGTGTTACTGTTGCTAAAACATTAGCGTATGCGTTAGATGTTAAATTATATGGTGTTTCATCATTAAAGGCATTGGCAGCAACAATCGATCATACTGATAAATTATTGGTTCCTGTGTTTGATGCAAGACGACAAGCAGTTTATACAGGCATATTCCAGTGGCAAAATGGTCAATTAGTGACTATTTTAGAAGATCAATATATGTCGATAGAGGCATTGCGAGCTTTTTTAGAAGATTTAAACCAACCATTTATTTATATTGGGAAAGATACTGTAAAATTACAAGATGAATTACAAGGTGATGTGATTGCGCAGCTACCAAATGCATCAGTCATGCATCAATTGATAGATAAACCTTCAGACGTACATACATTTACTCCTAAATACCATAAATTAGCTGAGGCGGAACGAAATTGGATCAACAGTCAAAAGAACAATTAAACATTAGAGAGATGACCAAAGAAGATGTGCCACAAGTCTTTGATATTGAGCGTCGGAGTTTCAATGATAGTTCTTGGACAATTGACGCATTTTATCATGAAATAGAACAAAATAACTTTGCGAAATATTTTGTCTTAGAATTTGAACAACAAATTATTGGTTATTTAGGTTTATGGATTGTTATCGATCAAGCTCAAATTACGACAGTTGCAATCGATGATAATTATAGAGGCTATGGTTTAGGTCAAATGCTTTTAAAATACGGAATAAACTATGCAAGTCACACTTGTGATGTGATGAGTTTAGAAGTAAGAGTTAATAATAAAGTGGCACAACATGTATATGAAAATTTAGGATTTCAATATGGTGGTAAACGTAAAAATTATTATGGTGAAGGTGAGGACGCAATGGTTATGTGGGTGAATTTAAATGACTAAAGATATATTAATACTAGCTGTTGAAACAAGTTGTGATGAAACAAGCGTTAGTGTTATAAAAAATGGCAGAGATATTTTATCAAATACAGTTTTAAGTCAGATTGAAAGTCATAAACGATTTGGCGGTGTCGTTCCCGAAGTGGCAAGTAGACATCACGTTGAAGGTATAACAACAACAATAAACGAGGCTCTAGTGGATGCCGATGTATCAATGGAAGATATTGATGCCATAGCGGTTACAGAAGGCCCTGGACTAATTGGTGCGTTACTAATAGGTGTTAATGCAGCCAAAGCATTGGCATTTGCTTACGATAAGCCACTTATTCCTGTTCATCATATTGCAGGACATATATATGCTAATCACATAGAAGAGCCATTAACATTCCCGCTAATTGCACTTATTGTTTCAGGTGGACATACTGAATTAGTTTATATGAAAGATCATTTATCATTTGAAGTCATTGGTGAAACACGAGATGACGCAGTAGGTGAAGCTTATGATAAAGTGGCACGAACAATTGGTTTAAATTATCCAGGTGGTCCACAAGTTGATCGGTTGGCTGCTGAAGGTGAAGATACTTATTCATTCCCTCGTGTTTGGTTGGATAAAGATAGTTATGATTTTAGTTTTAGTGGGTTGAAAAGTGCCGTAATCAATCAACTTCACAATCAACGACAAAAAAATATTCCAATCATTGAAGCTAACGTAGCAACGAGCTTTCAAAACAGTGTTGTAGAGGTGCTTACGTTTAAAGCTATTCAAGCTTGTAAAAAATATGGTGTTCAGCGATTAATTGTTGCTGGTGGCGTGGCGAGTAATAAAGGATTACGTCAATCTTTAGCGGATCAATGCAAAGTCAATGACATTCAATTAACTATCCCAAGTCCTAAATTATGCACAGATAATGCTGCAATGATAGGCGTTGCCGGCCACTATTTGTATCAGCAAGGTCGATTTGCTGATTTAGCATTAAATGGGCACAGCAATATAGATTTAGAAGAGTATTCTGCAGAATAAAATAAGCGTCAGTTATTAACATGATTACGATGAACATTATTGAAACTGTTCATAGTCTTCTGTCATGTGATAGCTGACGTTTTTATGTTTAAAGTTAAATGCTAAATTTTCGGGACATTATCTTTTGCTCGTTCATATATTTTTGTTGGAAATGAAGTGATTTTTAATAATTCGATGGCATTACGTGTATTTGCTTTGCCAGGCTTAATTTTGTAATCAAAATGTATGTTATTATTTTCTATTACCTCATTGAAATGATAATTTTCATAACGTTGTTTTAAGAGTTCAGCTAACTCAATATCATGTGTTGCTGCAATAACTCTAAAGTTAGATTTTTCATGTAAAAATGATAGTACTGATTCTGAAGCGGCAATTCGTTCAGTTGTGTTGGTACCTTTAAAAATTTCATCTATAAAGCAGTATATTTTTTGATTGTCTGGAATTTCAACAATACGCTTAATAGATTTTAATTCAGCCATAAAATAACTATCGCCTGATAACACATCATCGGCATTTGCCATTGACGTGAACACAATTCCAGGTTGATATACAAATTTGCTTGCGGTAACTGTTTGTATAGCCGATGCAAGAATAATGTTTATTGCTATGGATTTCATAAATGTTGATTTACCCGAAGCATTAGACCCAGTTAACAGTATATTTTGTGATAGTGAGAAATCATTGGCTACTGCATCTGCTATGAGTGGATGTGTTAACTCAGAGAATACTATGCCATCATTTGAATCATCAATTTGTGGTTCAGTATAGCATTCTAGCGTTCTACGATACATTGCTAATGCATAATGATTATCTAATTCAGCTATGTAATCGAAACAATTTTTTAGCTCATTCATATGTGTTGTATAGCTTTTTTGAATTGAATGGAATAAAACATAATCAAGCATGAAAATAAGTTTAACTAGTTTAATTACCATAGCTCCAATATCTTCATCATTAACTTCAGCTAAAACACTCGTTAAATGACGTGCTGTTCTAAATTGCTTAAAATTGACTTCGGGTTGTGGAGCATGTTTAATTTTTGAGATAGTATAGCCTTGTTTTAAAACATTGGATGCATAAAAGATAGACTTTAAGTCATCCTCATATGTACGCTTTAAAGTTGCAGATAAAATGATATTAAATAGGCAACTCATAAGAAATAATAAAATACCAACTTGTGAATTAATAAATATAACTGCAAATGAGATAACTGGTAAAAATGGGCATAGAAACAATATATTTTGACGTTTTACCGGTGTGATTTGGTCTGGAAATGTTGGATAAACAGTTTTACCAACCAAAGCTAAATGATATGTTACGTTTTTTCTAAATTCAGCATTATCATTAAATAAACTAAGTAATGATTTGTTCGTAATTGAAAGCATTCCACGTAAACAGGCATATAGCTTCATTTCACCAATAGCTGTTAAATTATAATTCATCTTATGAAAGATTGCATTCATATTTAAGTCGGACCAAGTTTTATCATCAACTAATGAATGTGATTCAAATTTTTCCTTGTAGAGCTTATACTCATAGTCGAAATGTGAGTTCGGTCTGATAAAAGCTTCTAATGGAGAAATCGTTTGCCATAATGTTTCCATAGATTTTAATAGACGTTGACGACTCATGTATCGTCCAACAATTCCTATTACAGATGTAAGTAGAATAATTGCTATAACAAATATTAAAAATGTTTGATTTGTGCTCATAAGTATCTCCTTATTTATTTTGAATAATATGTTTGATCTTGAGCTAACCACATCATTCGAATACTGTCATGAAGTAATTTCTCTATTCTACGACCAGAAAATACAGATTGAGTATATGCATATAAGATGATTTTTAACATCATTTTTGGATGATAGGATGTTGCGCCACGATGATGTCTGAATTCATCGAATTCGCTATCAGGTATCGTTTCAACAATTTCATTAACATATCGCGAAATATCATTTTGAGGAATTCTAACAAAAGTTTCTATTGGTAGTGTAAGTTGGGTCATGTTATAATCTTTATACATAAGGCACCTCGTTAATTTAGTTTAGTGGTATTTATTAAATTATACGAAAGTGTCTTATTTTTTTAAAGTATTTAAAAGTAAAATTACATGTTAATACGTAGTATTAATGGCGAGACTCCTGAGGGAGCAGTGCCAGTCGAAGACCGAGGCTGAGACGGCACCCTAGGAAAGCGAAGCCATTCAATACGAAGTATTGTATAAATAGAGAACAGCAGTGAGATATTTTCTAATTGAAAATTATCTTACTGCTGTTTTTTTAGGGATTTATGTCCCAGCCTTATTTCATAAAGAAAATGTCTTAACAATGGATTTTGGTAAAAACAATGTCAATAGAGAACATGCGTACTTATCAACAAAGAGTGTATAACTTGTGGATAAAAGGTGTTGATAAAGGCATTTATTGTGGATATCAGGTGGGGAAATAGAAAATAAATGATTGATTAGTGTTAATTTACTTGTGGATAACTAGGATAAGTCTGTGGATAGCTATAATATCAGCGTTTTTATTGTGAATAAAAAAATTAAAATTTGTAAAAAAATAACTCTAACTATAGCGATTTTACAGTTAGAGTTATGTATATTTTTATAGTTTTTGTTGTAATTCTTCCCATTTAGACATAGCGTGTTCTAATTTTTGTTCGCTATCTTGTTTTTGGATAGCTAATTCGTTTGCTTTTTGTGGATTGTTATACACTTCTGGTTGGGTTAATTGCTCGTCTATTTGTAAGATAGTAGTCTCTAAAGTTTCTATTTCATTTTCACACTCGGATATTTGTCGTTCAAGTTTGCGTTGTTCACGTCTTTGTTCTTTTTGGTTATGATACGACGATTGTTCCATAGACTTTTTATGTGCTTGTACGTTAACTGACTGTTCTTCTTGGTGCGCTTTCAACGCTTCCGCTTCCTCAACTTTTTCAATGTAATATTGATAATCTCCTAAATACATCTTTCCGCCATCAATTGTTAAATCAAATACCTTGTTTGCCAATTGGTTAATAAAGTAACGATCATGGGAAACAAATAGTATTGTTCCTTCAAAATGTTGGAGTGCTTGCTCTAACATTTCTTTTGAATCTATATCGAGGTGGTTGGTAGGTTCATCTAAAATAAGTACATTGTCACGCTGCAACATAAGTAGTGCTAGTTGTAAACGTGCTTTTTCACCACCAGATAAATCATTAATTATCTTTTTAACATCGTCTTGTACAAATAAGAAACGTCCAAGAACTGCACGAATATCTTTTTCATTCATTAACGGATATTGATCCCACACATAATCTAAAATCGTTTTACTAGATTTAAATTCTGCTTGTTTTTGATCATAATAACCAATTTGTAAATTTGCGCCGAAAGTAATATCGCCATTAAGCGCTTTTTGTTGATTAGCAATAGTTTTAATTAAGGTCGATTTTCCAATACCATTTGGCCCAATGATTGCTATATGATCGCCTTTAGAGACCTCTATACTGATAGGTTTGGTAATTGCAGTTTGATAACCGATTTCTAAATTTTTTACATGCATGACGTCATTACCTGTATTCCGGTCAAAGCCAAATTGAATATTTGCACTTTTGGCATCTAACATTGGTTTATCAATGCGTTCCATTTTTTCTAAAATCTTACGTCTACTTTTTGCCATTCCACTTGTTGAAGCACGTGTAATATTTTTCTCAACAAAAGTTTCTAATCGTTTTATTTCTGCTTGTTGGCTTTCATATTCTTGCATTCGTTTTTGATAGTATAAATCCCGTTGCTGTATAAATTTCTCGTAATTACCAACATAGCGTTTGACATCACCTAAAGCCACATCATAAATTTGAGTAACTATTTTATCTAAAAAGTAACGATCATGGCTGATGATGACGATTGCACCTTTAAAATAACGTAGATAATCTTCAAGCCACTTTGTCGTTTCTAAATCTAAGTGGTTAGTAGGTTCATCTAAAAGTAATAAATCAGGTTCATTTAATAGCATTTGAGCTAAAGATAAACGTGTTTTTTGGCCACCGCTAAAATCATTGATAGGTTTATTGAAATCTTCTTCACTAAAATTTAACCCGTGAAGTACTGTTTTAATTTTACTTTCATATTGATATCCTTCTAATTGTTCAAATTGATTCGATAAAGATTCATAACGGGACATATGTGTTTTATATGTATCACTATCGTAATCATTTGCATGTTTTGATAACCAATCTGTTTCTTCTTTGATTAAGCTTTCCATTCGTTTAATATGTTCAAATGGTTTTGACATTTCTTCAAAAACTGTTGCATTAGAATTTAAAGTCATTTGTTGAGTTAAATAACCTAGTTTTAAGTTTTTAATTTTTGACACATTTCCAGAATCATAGTTTTCTACGCCAGCTATAATTTTCATCAATGTTGATTTACCGGCGCCATTTCTTCCTACGATACCAATTCGTTCGCCAGTTTTCACTTCAAAATCAACATCAGTAAATATATCTTCACCATCGAACGATTTTGATATATGATTGAGTTGTAAAAGTATCATTCGATCTTCACCTTTCGTCTTTCTCAAATTTTATTAACTTATGAAAAAAGTCGTAATTATTACATTAATAACCATTTTACAGTATAAAACGCCGTCTTGAAACTAAGATATTTATTTTTAAAATTCAATAATGTATAATATTTAGGTATTCATTGTAATCAATTATTTGTTTTTTAATAATCTAACAATTACGCTCTAACTCGTTTGAATACATAGATATAATTCATTCAAACACGAAGGAGGAAATAGCGAATGAGTGACCAAGTTAAAATTCCTCGAGCAACTTTAAAACGTTTGCCGTTATATTATAGATTTGTCAGTTCATTAAAATCTAAAGGTATAGATCGTGTAAATTCAAAAGCGATTAGCGATGCGTTACAAATTGACTCGGCAACAATTCGTCGTGACTTTTCATATTTTGGCGAATTAGGTAAAAAAGGGTACGGATATAATATAGATAGTTTATTGGATTTCTTTAAATCTGAACTAAGCGAGAGTGACATGATCAAAATCGCAATTGTCGGAGTTGGGAACCTAGGGAAAGCTTTGCTCACATATAACTTTTCAATACATGACGATATGACGATTACAGAAGCGTTTGACGTAAAAGAAGATGTTATTGGCCAGAAAATAGGGAACGTTATTGTAAAAGATAACGATGAATTAATAACAACATTGAAGAAGGAAGAAATAGATGTTGTGATTCTAACTACACCAGAAAGAGTTGCACAGAAAGTTGCAGATGAACTCGTCCAAGCTGGTGTGAAAGGTATTTTAAACTTCACTCCTGGTAGAATTAATACGCCTTCAGATGTGCAAGTACATCAAATTGACTTAGGTATAGAATTACAGTCATTATTATTCTTTATGAAAAATTATAGTGAATAAATGTGATGTTAGCTTTGAATGATTAACCTTGTTATATCTTTAATTAATTATAGAGCAGTCTGGGACTAAATATGTCTCAGGCTTTTTCTGTTATGTTTGAAAATGAAAGGAAAAACTGTTGTGTTGATAAATATAGTATAGGTTAATAAATTAACACGTAGAGATATAATGATGAATCGTAATTAATCGCCTTCCTTATATGAATATAATATAAATATCAAAAATATTGTGTATAAGGTTGAAAACAAGAAAATCATCACCTATAATACATACTAAACTTATCGGAAATGAGAGGTTAGGATTATGTGGATGATTTTTAGTGGCTTAATTGTCGGGGGACTCTTAGGTTTTGTCATGCAAAGAACAAGATTTTGTTTAACAGGTGGCTTTCGAGATATGTATGTGCAAAAGAATAATAAGATGTTCTATGCATTATTAATCGCTATTACTATTCAAAGTATAGGATTATTGATTTTGACGGCAACAGATATTTTACAAATTCCTGCACATAGTTTTCCAATATTGGGAACAATTATAGGTTCTTTTATTTTTGGAATTGGAATAGTATTGGCTGGAGGGTGTGCAACAGGTACTTGGTATCGCGCTGGTGAAGGGTTAATTGGTAGTTGGATTGCATTAGTATTATATGCTGTTACTGCAGCAATCACTAAAACAGGGATTTTAAAACCAGTAATGGATAAAATTAATCAACCAACGAATGTAAATAGTGATATGTCTCAAACAACTGGCATTCCGTTTTGGGGATTAGTCGTTATATTAACTATAATCACCATTTTTCTAGTTGTAAGAACACTCAATAATAAGAAAGTTCGAGTAGCTGTTCCAAAACTAAAGCAACGTTATACAGGTATTAGATATTACCTTTTCGAGAAACGATACCATCCATTTATTGCAGCAATTGCAATTGGACTTATCGCACTATTAGCTTGGCCAATGAGTGCATCAACTGGAAGAAATGACGGTTTAGGTATAACAACGCCATCAGCAAATTTAGTACACTTTTTGATTACAGGTGAAACTAAATTTATTGATTGGGGTGTCTTTTTAGTTCTAGGGATTTTCATTGGTTCATATATTGCAGCTAGAGGATCAAGAGAATTTAAATGGCGATTGCCAGACAAGATTACAATACGAAACAGTGCTATTGGTGGCATATGTATGGGATTTGGTGCGTCAGTTGCTGGTGGTTGTTCTATCGGTAACGGTTTGGTTGAAACGGCAACGATGACTTGGCAAGGATGGATTGCGCTAGCATCGATGATAGTTGGTGTATGGACAATGAGTCATTTTATCTTTGTTCGTCCAATGAAAAAGTACAACAACAATCTGCAAAGGTCAAACAGCAAACGCAAATAGTATAGAAGATTATTATACAAATGATGTTGATCAAATAAAAGTGATTGGAAAAGGAGAAATAATTATGATACACGAATTAGGTACAGTAGGAATGGTATGTCCATTTCCGTTAATTGAAGCGCAAAAGAAAATGGCAACATTGCAATCTGGAGATGAATTAAAAATTGATTTTGATTGCACGCAAGCGACGGAAGCTATTCCAAATTGGGCAGCAGAAAATGGATATCCTGTAACAAACTATGAACAAATTGATAATGCTTCATGGACAATTACAATTCAAAAAGTTTAACGTTATCATTTTAACAATAAAATAGATGTTAGAGTTTAGGACTACTTCCGCTAGTTTAAAAGCGAGTAAGTAGTCTTTTTTGTTTTAGTTCATGAAATTATTTTTATATAGTGTGGCATATTTTATTCCAAAAGATGTAATAAAACTTAACGCATTTTTGCTTTTTATAAATTGTCAGATTATTATGAAAACAAGGGAGTGGTAAGTATGAATCTTAACGATACGATATTTATGTTTTTGTGTACATTATTAGTTTGGCTAATGACACCAGGATTAAGTTTATTTTATGGTGGGTTAGTTCAATCTAAAAATGCGCTAAATACTGTCATGCAAAGTATGGCAGCAATTGTGCTTGTTACATTTGTATGGATAACAGTTGGTTTTACAATTAGTTTTGGGGAAGGGAATTTATGGTTCGGAAATTGGGAATATACATTTCTTAATCATGTAGGTTTCGCGACACAAGAAGATATTAGCCCACATATTCCTTTCGCTTTGTTTATGTTATTTCAAATGATGTTTTGTACGATTGCAATTTCTATTTTATCTGGTTCAATCGCTGAGAAAATGAAGTTTATTCCTTATTTATTATTCGTAGTAATATGGACTGCTCTTGTATACAGTCCAGTAGCACATTGGGTTTGGGGCGGCGGTTGGATTAACAAACTCGGTGTATTAGATTTCGCTGGAGGTACAGTTGTTCATATTACATCAGGTGTTTCTGGTTTAGTATTAGCTATAATGATTGGAAAAGGAAACAAACATTCTGAATCAACACCACATAATCTTATCATTACGTTGATTGGCGGTATATTCGTGTGGATTGGTTGGTATGGATTTAATGTTGGCAGTGCTTTTACATTTGATCAAATTGCAATGCTTGCATTTACGAATACAGTTATTTCTGCCAGTGCAGGTGCTATAGGTTGGTTAATTTTAGAATATATTTTTAAAAAGACGACAAGTTTACTTGGACTTTTACTCGGTGCATTAGCTGGTTTAGTTGTCATTACACCTGCAGCAGGATACGTGACATATCTTAGTGCAACAATAATGGCTTTAATAGGAGGTATCTGTTGTTATATTGTCATCAATTACATCAAGGTAAAATTAAAGTATCATGATGCATTAGATGCATTTGGTATCCACGGTGTTGGCGGTATTATTGGTGCTGTTTTAACAGCAGTTTTCCAAAGTAAAAAGGCAAATCCTGACATTGAGAATGGCTTTATTTATACTGGTGACATACATATTATACTTGTACAAATATTATGTGTAACAGCAGTTGTAATTTTTAGTATCGTCATGACGTTTATTATTGCGAAAGTAATTAAATTAATTACACCATTATCTGTTACGGAACAAGAAACGAATATAGGATTAGACAAGATTGTTCACGGTGAACACGCTTACTTTGAAGGTGAGCTAAATAGATTCAATAAACATATTCGATATTAGAATATATTTACATAGAATATTTATTGTCCTGACATTTAACTAAAGGTTGATGTTGGGACATTTTGTTATACAAAAGTTTTATTTTGAAATCTTTTTATGAAAGAAGCAGAAATATTATTTAAAGCGGTTACACATATGCTAAAATAAGGCTAAGTGTCACAAATAATGATAGGTGAATAAGTATGAAAAATATATCTGATATTGCCAAATTGGCAGGCGTTTCAAAAAGTACAGTATCTAGATTTTTAAATAATGGATCTGTCAGTAAAAAAACAAGTGAAAAATTAACAAAAATTATAGCAGAACATGACTATCAACCGAATCAATTTGCTCAAAGTTTAAGAGCGAGACAAACACACCTTATTGGTGCCATTATACCTAGAATGAATTCATATGCAGTAGATGAAACAATCAAAGGATTGGCAAAACAATGCCAAAAATATGAATCACAATTAATTTTAAATTATACAGGTTTAAATATCGAAGCAGAAATACAAGCGCTTGAAACATTAGCACGCAGTAAAGTAGATGGTATTGTTTTAATGGCTACAGACATAACAGAGAGACATATAGAAGTCATTAACAAAATGAATGTACCAATCGTTATTGTTGGTCAACAACATGAACAACTTCATAGTATTGTGCATGATGATTATAAAGCAGGTCAAATTATAGGTGAATGGATTGGTCAACAGGGATATCAACAAATTGAAGTGTTTAGTGTGAGTGAAAAAGATATTGCAGTTGGTATACATAGAAAACGTGGTTTACTTGACCAGTTAGCTAAATACCAAATTAAACCTAATATACATGAAACAAATTTTACTTATGTGGAAGCACAAAAAGATGTTGCAAATGTTTTGGAAAATGTGGAGCAAGTAGATGCGGTTGTTGGAGCAACTGATACGATTGCATTAGCTGCCTATAAATATTATTCTGATAAAAAAGAAGTTATGAAACCACATCAAATATATGGTTTTGGTGGTGATCCAATGACACAATTAGTGTCTCCATCGATAAAAACAATTCATTATAATTATTTTGAAGCTGGCCAATGCGCGATGGAAGAGATACAACAGATGCTTAAAAAGCAAGATATGCCATATAGCGTCACAGTAGATGTTAATATTTAGACGCTGTATTTTTTAAAATAAATGTGGAACCGATACCATATAACTATAAATGGATAGGTTAAAAGTTAAAGAACGTAGGTAAAATTTGCTATAATAGAATATAAATTGTTAACAGCATAAATTATAAAAGGAGGACTGGGTAAATATTATGACCGAATGGACTAGAGAAGAACGTTATCAACGAATCGAGGACGTTGATACTGAGTATTTTAAAACATTAAAACAACAAGTTGATCAATCAAAATTTCGTCAACAATTTCATATACAACCAGAAACAGGCTTATTAAATGATCCCAACGGACTTATTTTTTATAAAGGGAAGTATTATGTTTCACATCAATGGTTCCCTTTAGGCGCAGTACATGGCTTAAAGTATTGGTATAACTACACGAGTGATGACTTAATAAACTTTAAAGCTGAAGGGCCAATTTTAAATCCAGATACTAAATATGACAGCCATGGTGTTTATAGCGGTAGCGCTTTTGAATTTAACGGGCATTTATATTATATGTACACAGGAAATCATCGAGATAATCATTGGCAACGACATGCGAGTCAGATGATCGCACGATTGAAAGAAGACGGTTCAGTAGAAAAGTTTCCAAAGCCAGTAATTAGCCAGCAACCAGAAGGATATACAAGTCATTTTAGAGATCCTAAAGTTTTTAAATATGGTGAGAAATATTATGCGATCATTGGCGCACAAAATAATGATCAGCAAGGTCGATTATTACTTTATAATACTGAAGATATAATTAATTGGCATTATTTAGGTGAAATAAATACAGAGTTAGATGATTTTGGATATATGTGGGAATGCCCAGATTACTTTAATGTAGATAATCAAGATGTCATACTTATTTGTCCACAAGGTATTGAACCAAAAGGCGATCAGTTCAAAAATATTTATCAAAGTGGTTATATACTTGGAAAGTTTGATATTGAAAAATTAACATATGAACATGAAAATTTTGTCGAGCTTGATAATGGCTTTGATTTCTATGCACCTCAAACATTTTTAGATGAAAAAGGCCGACGAGTACTAATTGGATGGATGGGGTTACCGGAAATCGAATATCCTACTGATAATGAAGGATGGGCCCATTGCTTAACAATTCCTCGTGTATTAAATGTAGAAAATGGTCAACTTAAGCAACGTCCATATCCAGCGTTGGAAAAATTACGTCATAATAAAGAGACAGCATTAGGCTACGCAAATAAATTTACTCGAAAATTACATCCGTATGAAGGTAAACAGTATGAATTAATCATAGATATTTTGGATAATGATGCTACCGAAGTGTACTTTGAATTACGTACGTCTAAGACTTCTTCAACATTAATCGCTTATAACAAGCGTGAAAATAAAATAATATTAGATCGCAGCGACAGTGGTTTATTGCCTACAAATGTTGAAGGTACGACGCGTAGTACGATATTAGAAACGCCATTAAAGCAATTACAAATTTTTGTTGATACATCTAGTATAGAAATTTTCTGTAATGATGGGGAACGTGTTTTGACATCTCGAATTTTCCCGACAGAAGACGCACTAGGTATTAAAACATCAACAGAATCAGGGCAAGTATATTTACAATTTACTAAATATGATTTAAAGGATGAACATAAATGAGACGTCTATTTTCAATAGGAGAAGCGTTAATTGATTTTATTCCAAATATTACAAATGCGAATTTAAAAGATGTTCAAACATTTACGAAGCAAATTGGTGGCGCGCCATGCAATGTAGCTTGTACAGTTCAAAAGTTAGGACAACAAGCGTATATGATTACACAATTAGGTAATGATGCATTTGGAGATAGCATTATTGAAACGATATCAAGTATTGGTGTAGATGTATCAAAAGTGTATCGCACGAATGAAGCAAACACTGCGTTAGCTTTTGTGAGTTTGACTGAAGCGGGCGAGCGAGATTTTTCTTTTTATCGTAAGCCCTCTGCTGATATGTTATTTGAACCAAGTTTTGTGAATGATATTGATGTGAATGAAAATGATGTAGTACATTTTTGTTCTGTTGATTTGATCGATAGTCCGATGAGAGAAGCACATTATCAATTGATTACCAAAACATTAAATGCAAATGGTACTGTCGTATTTGATCCTAATGTAAGATTGCCATTATGGGATAACGCTGAAGATTTAAGACAAACTATTCATACCTTTTTGCCATTGGCGCATATTGTAAAAGTTTCAGATGAAGAATTAGAATTTATTACAGGTATTCATGATGAAAATAAAGCCATTCAATCATTATTTACAGGTAATGTCACTGTAGTCATTTATACGAAGGGAGCAGATGGTGCTGCCGTATATTTGAAAAATGGTATTAATCATTATCATAGTGGCTATAAGGTAAAACCTGTTGATACAACTGGGGCAGGGGATGCCTTTATTGGCGCAGTTATTAGCAGGATTTTAGCAACCGATGTGTTAAATTTAACTCAGTTATTTGAAAATGAAGGTGAGGAAATTTTAGCGTTTAGCAATCGCGTTGCTGCAATAGTGACAACGAAGTATGGTGCTATTAATAGTTTGCCAACTTTACAAGAGGTTGAACAAGCATTTTAAATAATTCATTTATAAAACAGTGTAGGAAACAAGTTGAATCTTGTGCTACACTGTTTTTTAAAACAAAAATAAGATTCACGGGGTAGGAAATTGTAGTATTTTATTTAAGAAAACTGTCGATTTCAAATTTAGTATATTTTGTTAAAAATTGCGCTATAGGATTGTAGAGTGAAATAGAAATTGATAAATTATGTAGTAATAGGAATAGGTATACAAAGAGACGTTACATCATTTTTTAATTCACGCGTCATATTTAATTTTGCTATTAAAATTAAAAAGCCAGCTATACAGTGCATTTGCTAGTTATCTTGTTAAAATCCAACAAGATTTACATTTGAATACGCCGTTAACTGACTTTATTATCTTATTATATTTTTTTAACGTTTCTCACCGATGCATAGCAGTGTTCTTTATTTTTAAAATAGACAATGCGCTCTTTCGAATCTATAGATTCGATATTATGGCGATTGACGACAAAGCTATTATGACATCTAAAGAAACGATCATCTAATTGACTCAGTTCTTTTAAATTACCATAAAATTCAATTTGACGGTTATCTAAATGGGCAATGAGTCTGTGAGATTTTGTTGATGATTCAAAAAACATAATATCATCATATTGAACATACACTGAATTACTGCCACGTTTTAATTCAATCGTTTCAACGCTATTATCTTTAGACAACAATTGTAAGCGTGTATGTGCAGTTTCTAAACAATCTATAATACGTGTTCTTAATTCTGCTGGATCATCTTTAAAAATAAAATCCATCGCTGCAACTTTGTAGACAAATGTTAAATACGTAAGTTCACTATGACTCGTAACGAAAATAATGTTACCAACTGGGTCATGCTTACGGATTTCACTGCCTAATTTGATACCATTAATATCAGTTGAAAGTTGAATATCTAAAAAGTAACAGCCTATGTCATTCATATTTTTAGCTTGCTCAAGCACCTCATAAGGATTATCAGTTGCGAGGGCAATTTCCATAGGCTTTTCTTCTATCATTATATAATTTTTAATAATGGTAACCATGTTTTCTCTTTGTTTTGGATCGTCTTCGCAAATGAAAATTTTCATACATTCACATCCTTATGGCTAGTTGTTAATAATTTCAACTTTTTGAATAAAGAAACCATTTTCGATAATTGTATCTAATAAGACATTGTCTGCATTATCAGCAATTTCTTTTAAAGTTGATAGACCTAAACCACGACCTTCACCTTTAGTAGAAAAACTTTCTTGGAACAATTCATGAATGCGTGGTATATCATCAGCGCATTTATTCATAACAATAAACGTTACTGAATTTTCACTTTCAATAAATGCAACGCGAATGATAGGGTCATCAATTTCAGTTGATGCCTCAATTGCATTATCAAGAATAATACCAATACTGCGACTTAAATCGATCATATTCAAGTTAATGCTACTTACTTCATCGGGTATTTCTATACTAATCGGAATATTCATTTCTTGTGCACGTAAAATTTTCGCAGTAATTAAGCCTTTAATTTCACGTACTTTAAGATTCTCGATACCATTTAATTTTATAGCATTCATTTGTAAATTGTCTTTCATAGGTACAATATTTTTATTGAAATAATCACGTAGGCCAGGCATGTCATCTTCTCGAATGAATTCTGAAAGCGTTGTTAAGATATTGACATAATCGTGACGGAACTTGCGCATTTCGTTGTTGATAGCTTCAATCTTCAATGTATATTCATAATAGGTTTCAATTTCTTCTTGATTACGTTTATATTTCATCTCTTTAAGGAGAAATTGAGAAATAACAAATGTTAATATACTTAAAAATATAGTGATACCAATAAAAATAAAAGAATACTGCCTTATTACTTTAGCTTCATCCGAGTTTATTTGTGAATAAAAGAAAAATAATGAAAAAGTAAGCAGTAAGATAGTCGAAATAACTATTAAAAATCCTTTGTTTAGTATTAGATATGGTGTGCTAATTTTTTTGAGAACTCTATTTATTATATATGAGAATAGTATACTAATAGTCACATAAACTACAAAAAAGCTAGGGAATATTACAAATATACTATCAGAAATTTTGGTGATATATGCATATATAACTATATACATGTAGTTAGCACAGTACAGAATAATCTGCGAAGTCATAATCAACAAAATAGAATACCATTTGATTTTGACAAAATACATTATAATAATAAATGAAGTTAATATGATTAAGGACGCGCTATCAAACATTTTAAATAGAAATAACGATAATGTCGAAATTACTATGATGAAAAAATAATCAAGTTTACTGTACTTAATACCACTAATTATAGCTGGTATTGTAAACATTAATATCATTTGAGTTAATACGAATAAAACAAAATTATAACTATTTAATAATTCCACCTACTATCACACTTTCTATTTTTATTATTCGTGTAATTGAGTTAATTCTTTAGGTACTTCAACTTCATCCATTATGAAGTCACAAGTACTATAAGCTGCGATGTTACCAATGTTTTTTAAAATCCCAGTAATAAAATCAAAAAATAAGTTAAATAATGTATTCATTTTAAGTCCTCCTTAATAAAGAAAATAGGTAATAATGTAATAGCTTCTATTATGATGCCTAATTGAATGAATTGGGCAAATGGCTCTTTGATGATAAGTGTGATAATGAAAAAGGTTAAACTAACAATAATCGCATAATATTTTTTTCGTTTAATAAGTCGCACAGGAATGGGCTTCTTTTTAGTTGCTGCAGGAGCATATACTGAGATTATACCTAAAGAAATAACTGTTAAAATAATCATAATTAATGGATTAATATGAAAATTTACTATTACTAAAGGTAAGAGTATAAATAATAAAATACTTTCCACATAACACCAAAAGGAAGAAGGTGCATGTGCACCATGTGCATGTCTTCTTATTAAGTAAAATGTTAAATTCGTAATTAACGTAAACAGAAAAATGTTTAAAATATAGGCAAGAGTATACATAACAATTAATTTACCTATATTTTTAGCTAAGACCTGCATCCCTAATCGTACTTGCAAAAATTGAATATGATCTAAGTTATTTCTCTTTTGAAGATACGTGGCAAACTGGTCAATTTTGTTATCAAAATAATTCAATTTTACACCACTCTCCTCACTGTCATTATACGATTTAGTACAATCTTTTATCATTATATTGCCTAACTGTAGTAAATAAATACTTAACTGTTAAATGTAATTTGTATTTAATATTTTAACATAAAAAAATTTACAGTTAAGAATAAAAAACGACTAGTTAAGAAAAATTGGAAAATAAATGCTTTTAGCATGTTTTAATATAACTAGATCACAGAGATGTGATGGAAAATAGTTGATGAGTTGTTTAATTTTAAGAATTTTTATCTTAATTAAGGAAGGAGTGATTTCAATGGCACAAGATATCATTTCAACAATCGGTGACTTAGTAAAATGGATTATCGACACAGTGAACAAATTCACTAAAAAATAAGATGAATAATTAATTACTTTCATTGTAAATTTGTTATCTTCGTATAGTACTAAAAGTATGAGTTATTAAGCCATCCCAACTTAATAACCATGTAAAATTAGCAAGTGAGTAACATTTGCTAGTAGAGTTAGTTTCCTTGGACTCAGTGCTATGTATTTTTCTTAATTATCATTACAGATAATTATTTCTAGCATGTAAGCTATCGTAAACAACATCGATTTATCATTATTTGATAAATAAAATTTTTTTCATAATTAATAACATCCCCAAAAATAGATTGAAAAAATAACTGTAAAACATTCCCTTAATAATAAGTATGGTCGTGAGCCCCTCCCAAGCTCGCGGCCTTTTTTATTGTAATAAAGAAGGGGAGAGTTAATCCTCATTATGAGACCCACCGTTAAAATATATAAATAAGTCTAATGTTGGAAAAGGTCAAAAAATTAATCAATTTAATTAAGAAAATCATTCATTTGCAAAGGGCGAAATGGATTCTTACTGAGTTATCTATTATAAAAAATAAACATAGACTTATGAAAAATCTCTCATAAATCTATGTTTAGTCATGACATGTGTTAAATATTATTTCAGGCGCTTCTTATTTATACAAATCTAATTTAATACTTTTAAATACAGGTATATTTTCGCGTTGCTGTTCTACTTCATTTAAGTTTAAATCTACAGTCAAAATATCTGCGGATTCATTTAATTCTCCAACTAAATCTCCGTTTGGATTTATAACTATCGAATGACCAGCATATTCTGTGTTACCATCGAATCCAGTGCTATTAGTTCCAATGACAAACATATTATTTTCAATTGCACGTGCCTTTAGTAATGAATGCCAATGTTGAAGACGTGACATAGGCCATTGCGCCACATAAAATGCAATTTTAGCACCACTACGAGCAGGATATCTTAATAATTCTGGAAAACGTAAATCATAACAGATAAGTTGGGTCACATAAGTACCGTTAGACAATTGAAAAGGTTCAGCTACGTTTTCGCCAGCGGTTAAAAATTCATGCTCTCTTAACATAGGAACTAAATGAACTTTGTCGTATTCATTAATCAGCTGGCCACTTTTATTCACACTAAAAGCTGTATTAAATATTTGATTGTTTCTAATGTTAGAAACTGACCCAGCTACGATATCGACTTTATATTTTTCAGCTAAATGTTTAATAAATGAAAAACTTTGTCCTAGATTATTATCTGCTTTTTCATTTAAATGCTCTAAATCATAGCCATTATTCCACATTTCAGGTAAAACGACTACATCTACTTCAGCATTCATATTTTTTTCGAACCATTGCGTTATTTGAATTTCATTTTTAGAACTATCTCCAAAAATAATCGGTAATTGATAAATTTGGACTTTCATAACATCACATCCTTGATAGATCTTATATATAACTTACTAAAAGTTATGTTGAAACGCAAAAAACGAGCCCAGGACATAAAATCAAAGTCCTAGGCTCTAACATAAAGAAATACTTTTTCTTTAGAAATTAGTATTTCTTATACATGAGTTTTACTCATGTATTCCTATTCTTAAGTGCACATTAGCAGCGGCTAATGTGTAAGAACTACTACATAATGGATAACTAATGATTCTTTATCATTTCTGTACCATTCCTAACAAAATATTGATTATTTTTTTATTACGAAACGATCTTCCACTGGATTAAATGTTTTTTCACCAGCAGCTTCACGAATATCACCAAATGGCATTTGAGCAATAAGTTTCCAACTTTTAGGAATATTAAATTCATTTGAAGTCATCTCATCAACAAGTGGATTATAGTGTTGTAATGAAGCACCTATGCCTTTAGTAGCTAATGCAGTCCAAATTGCAAATTGATGCATGGCATTTGTTTGAGTTGACCATATTGCAAAATTATCATAGTAGTTTGGCATTTGTTCTTGTAAACCACTTACAACATCTTGATCTTCATAAAACAAAATTGTGCCGTATGAATGTTTGAAGTTATCAATTTTTTGTTCAGTTGGCTCGAAATCACGATTCTCTCCCATGACTTCTTTTAAAATTGCTTTTGTGTTATCCCAAAATTTATTATTGTTGTCATTTAACAAGAGAACAATTCTAGTTGATTGAGAATTAAATGATGAAGGAACATGTTTAACTGCATGTGCAATCATTGATTCTAATTCGTCATCGCTAATTGATATCGAATCTTTCAAATTATATATTGAACGTCTTTCTTCCATTGCATTGTCAAAAGTCATTGCTTTTTTATCTTTTTTAAATAAACCCATAATTATTGCTCCTTCTTTAGTAAAGAATACTTAATAGACTAAGTATAAAATTTATACTCGAACTTGCAAAGTAATATTTACGAAAATTTCAAGAATATTAATATTCATTTTCAAATTCCAAATATAAATGCATTTTCAACGCATATTGATTATACTTAGATTAATACTTACATGAAAAAGGGAGGTGTCTCGTGAAATGTCATATCATTGGTTTAAGAAAATGTTACTTTCAACAAGTATTTTAATTTTAAGTAGTAGTAGTTTAGGGCTTGCAACGCACACAGTTGAAGCAAAGGATAACTTAAATGGAGAAAAGCCAACTACTAATTTGAATCATAATATAACTTCACCATCAGTAAATAGTGAAATGAATAATAATGAGACTGGGACACCTCACAAATCAAATCAAACGGGTAATGAAGAAACAGGTTCGAATAGTCGTGATGCTAATCCTGATTCGAATAATGTGAAGCCAGACTCAAACAACCAAAACCCAAGTCCAGATTCAAAACCAGACTCAAATAACCAAAACCCAAGTCCGAATCCAAAACCAAATCCAGATAACCCGAAACCAAAACCGGATCCAAAACCAGACCCAGATAAACCAAAGCCAAATCCGGATCCAAAACCAGATCCAGATAACCCGAAACCAAATCCAGATCCAAAACCAGACCCAGATAAACCAAAGCCAAATCCAGATCCAAAACCAGATCCAGATAAACCAAAGCCAAATCCGAATCCAAAACCAGACCCTAATAAGCCAAATCCTAACCCGTCACCAGATCCCGATCAACCTGGGGATTCCAATCATTCTGGTGGCTCGAAAAATGGGGGAACATGGAACCCAAATGCTTCAGATGGATCTAATCAAGGTCAATGGCAACCAAATGGAAATCAAGGAAACTCACAAAATACTACTGGTAATGATTTTGTATCCCAACGATTTTTAGCCTTGGCGAATGGGGCTTACAAGTATAATCCGTATATTTTAAATCAAATTAATAAGTTGGGCAAAGATTATGGAGAAGTTACTGATGAAGACATTTATAATATTATTCGAAAACAAAACTTCAGCGGAAATGCATATTTAAATGGATTACAACAACAATCAAACTATTTTAGGTTCCAATATTTTAATCCTTTAAAATCAGAACGATATTATCGTAATTTAGATGAACAGGTACTCGCATTAATTACTGGTGAAATTGGATCAATGCCAGATTTGAAAAAGCCCGAAGATAAGCCGGATTCAAAACACCGTTCATTTGAACCGCATGAAAAAGACGATTTTACAGTAGTTAAAAAACAAGAAGATAATAAGAAAAGTGCGTCAACTGCATATAGTAAAAGTTGGCTAGCAATTGTATGTTCTATGATGGTGGTATTTTCAATCATGCTATTCTTATTTGTAAAGCGAAATAAAAAGAAAAATAAAAACGAATCACAGCGACGATAATCCGTGTGTGATTCGTTTTTTTTATTATGGAATAAAAATGTGATATATAAAATTCGCTTGTTCCGTGGCTTTTTTCAAAGCCTCAGGATTAAGTAATTGGAATATAACGACAAATCCGTTTTGTAACATATGGATAATAATTGGAACAGCAATCCGTTTTGTCCAAACATATGCTAATGAAAAAATGACACCCATACCAAAATAAACTGGAATAAATTTGAAATCATTATGTGCTAATGCAAATATTAATGAACTTACTGTTGTAGCAATAATAAATGCCACGATACGACTACCTTTAATCGCATTAAATAATTCTCCAAAGATTACTTTTCTGAATACATATTCTTCTAATAAAGGACCAATAATAGATACAAAGAAGATAAATATAGGTATTTTTCGAGCAATAATAATTATCTTTTCTGTATTAGGACTTACTTGTTGTCCACCATAAATTTGCGTTAATACAATGCTCACTATAAATTGATAAACCATGACAAGTGCAAATCCAAGTAATGCCCATGGAATAATGTATTTATTAGGTTCCTTTACTTCAGATTCTAATCTTGTAGGGTCTTTGATTTTAAAATTAATAAAAATAATCGTAGTAGCCGCAATTAAAAATAGAACGAGTTGAATATAGATGCCGGCTTTAAGTTGTTCCAAATCACTATATTGTGCAAATTGTGTTGTGTTTACAATGACTGCCGGTAAAAATTGCGACAATAAATATATAATAACAGTTAGCAATGATGCCCATAGTCTTGTCATAATTTTCCTCCACATATTTTATTTATAACTTATTTTATCTTAAATAACTTGAAGTTACAAAACTTAATTAAAAGGTTATGACTTGAAATTTTGACCAAATTTGATTATTATAAATGTATGTTAGCACTCTTTAATGTTAAGTGCTAAACTTTAGGTTTTTTTAAGGAGGAACAATCATGCTAAAACCAATTGGAAATCGTGTGATTATTGAGAAAAAAGAACAAGAACAAACAACTAAAAGTGGTATTGTTTTAACTGATAGTGCTAAAGAAAAATCAAACGAAGGCGTTATCGTTGCAGTAGGAACTGGACGTCTATTAAATGATGGTACAAGAGTGACTCCTGAAGTGAAAGAAGGGGACCGTGTCGTGTTCCAACAATATGCTGGTACAGAAGTTAAACGAGATAATGAAACATATCTGGTATTAAATGAAGAAGATATTTTAGCAGTTATTGAATAATACAGAACTTAATTCATAAATAAATTAAAAAGAACGAAAATGAAACACAACTAAACAAATGGAGGTTTATCATTTATGGTTAAACAATTGAAATTCTCTGAAGATGCACGTCAAGCAATGTTACGTGGTGTTGACCAACTTGCAAATGCAGTTAAAGTAACGATTGGTCCTAAAGGACGTAATGTTGTATTAGATAAAGAGTTTACAGCACCTTTAATTACGAACGATGGTGTAACGATTGCTAAAGAAATCGAATTAGAAGATCCATATGAAAATATGGGGGCTAAACTAGTTCAAGAAGTCGCAAATAAGACAAATGAAATTGCTGGTGACGGTACGACAACTGCAACAGTATTAGCTCAAGCAATGATTCAAGAAGGCTTGAAAAATGTTACAAGTGGTGCGAACCCAGTTGGTTTACGACAAGGTATCGACAAAGCAGTTAAAGTTGCTGTTGAAGCGTTACATGAAAATTCTCAAAAAGTTGAAAATAAAAATGAAATTGCGCAAGTAGGTGCAATTTCTGCAGCAGATGAAGAAATTGGACGTTATATTTCTGAAGCTATGGAAAAAGTAGGTAATGATGGTGTCATTACAATTGAAGAGTCAAATGGCTTGAATACAGAACTTGAAGTGGTTGAAGGTATGCAATTTGATCGTGGTTATCAATCACCGTATATGGTTACTGATTCAGATAAAATGGTCGCTGAATTAGAACGCCCATATATTTTAGTGACAGATAAGAAAATCTCGTCTTTCCAAGATATCTTACCTTTATTAGAACAAGTGGTTCAATCTAATCGTCCAATCTTAATTGTAGCTGATGAAGTTGAAGGCGATGCATTAACAAATATCGTGCTAAACCGTATGCGTGGCACATTTACAGCTGTTGCAGTAAAGGCGCCTGGTTTCGGTGATCGTCGTAAAGCAATGTTAGAAGATTTAGCTATTTTAACTGGTGCGCAAGTGATTACTGATGATTTAGGCTTAGATTTAAAAGATGCATCAATTGATATGTTAGGTACTGCAAGTAAAGTAGAAGTAACTAAAGATAATACCACTGTTGTTGATGGTGACGGTGACGAAAACAGCATTGATTCACGCGTAAGCCAATTGAAATCTCAAATTGAAGAAACTGAATCTGACTTTGATCGTGAAAAATTACAAGAGCGCTTAGCTAAATTAGCAGGTGGTGTTGCAGTTATTAAAGTAGGTGCAGCAAGTGAAACAGAGCTTAAAGAACGTAAATTACGTATTGAAGATGCATTAAATTCTACACGTGCAGCAGTTGAAGAAGGTATTGTTGCAGGTGGTGGTACTGCATTAGTAAATGTTTACCAAAAAGTAAGTGAAATTGAAGCAGAAGGTGACATTGAAACAGGTGTAAATATTGTACTTAAAGCACTAACTGCACCAGTTCGTCAAATTGCTGAAAATGCAGGATTAGAAGGTTCTGTTATTGTAGAACGTTTGAAAAACGCAGAGCCGGGTGTTGGTTTTAACGCTGCTACAAACGAGTGGGTTAATATGTTAGAAGCAGGTATCGTTGATCCAACTAAAGTAACACGCTCAGCATTACAACATGCAGCAAGTGTTGCAGCAATGTTCTTAACGACTGAAGCGGTTGTAGCATCAATTCCAGAAAAAAATAATGACCAACCTAACATGGGTGGCATGCCAGGAATGATGTAAAATGACTGTTAAACGCCGATTTTATAACGTTTGTAATATTGGGTGGTCATAATTTGGTCATAGAAATTTTAAAATAAATCTTTTGAGACGTTTTCCATGAGTTTACTAAACTTTTGAGAAGCGTCTTTTTTGTATGAGTTCGTAATCTTAGCGTAGATGTTCATAGTGGTATTTATATCTTTATGGCGCAAGCGTTCTTGTATTTCCTTAATATGCACACCAGCCTCTATAAGTAACGCACAATGAGTATGACGAAATGAATGAGTGCTTATTTGTTTATTAGTTATGTCAGTCTTTTTAAGTATAGCTTTTATCCATAATTGTAGTTTTTTAATTACAAGAGGGTAGCCGTTAACATCAGTAAAAACGAAATTATTATCTACATACAATTCGTTTTTCCATGTGTCCTGCACGTCGGTTTTATAATTTTTAAGTAATTTAATCACATGAGGATCCACTGAAATTTTTCCGATTGAGCTTTCAGTTTTTGGTGTAAGTATTTGAAATTGCTTTTTATTGTTATTCGGATTGTAATAAGTCTTTGTAATATTGATTGTGTTATTCTCAAAGTCTATATCAGACCATTTCAATGCCAATAATTCACCTGCACGCATGCCTGTATATGCTAATGTACAAAACACCTCAAAGCTGTTTTGGGGTGAATGGTGATTTTTAGCAACCTCCAGGAATTGAAATAATTCATCTTTTTCAAGAAACTTTTTATGTATCTCAGTATCTTCTAATTCTTCCACACTAATTTTCTTTTTAGGTCGTTTAATACCCTCGCTAGGCATTATTCTTATTAATTTCATATCGTATGCGTACTTAAATATCATATTTGTAGAGGCTATAATGCTATCAACATAATTCTTGCTATACTGTGCGCTTATATCGTTTACAAAACGTTGATATTCATGTTTATTGATAGTTTGTATTGGTTTATTGTTAAAGCGTTCTATGGCGTGGTTTATGGCTTTCTCGCGTGCTCTGACACTACTTACTTTTACTTCGTTAGCATATTGTGATATCCAATCGTCAGCAACCTGTTTAAATGTAGATGTGGACGGTGCGATATAATCGCCATTTCTTAACTGACGCTCAACCATTTCAGCGTGATGTTTAGCGTCTGATTTGCGTTTAAAACCTGAGTTTGAAATATATTTATATTTGCCCGTTTCTGCGTCTTTTCCTAGTGATATACGATAGCGCCATGTATTTCCGCGTTTTTCATAACTTGCCATTTGATCACCTCGATTAATATTCTTTAAAAATATCACTAGATAAACGGCTATCAGTTTGTAAAATTTCTTTATGTAGAGTCGTACTTTTTTCGCCTTTATTTGGAAAAAGCTCTTCAATATCGTCTATATTTTTTACTATTATTTCAGAAACATACCCACTTAACTTTTGGTTAATTTTTTTAAATAACAAGTTTTTAAGGCCTGCAGATAAACTATCAACGTATTTTTTTAATCCGATATTTTCATCTTCATTTTTAATCGTGAAAATAAATCTATGTTGTGAATTAGTTATCTTTTCAGTTTCTTTATATGAGACGTCTAAGTCAAAATTTAATTTTTGCCTATTATCTAATTCGACGTCTACTAAAATTTCAAAGTCAAAATTTTCAATCGAAAAAGCGTGAGTAATGTTTGCAGTTACTTCAAATCCCTCGAAAACATCATTAATTTTATAATTCGGTTCTTCATCAAAAGTAAAGTCAAAATTGATCGGATTATGTTCAAAAAATTCTGAAGGAGATATGTGCAGATAACTACATAATTTATCTATAGCATCATATCTTATCATTTCAGAATCATTTTGTGCCATTGAAGTAAGTGAACTTCTTGCTATTTTTACATCTTTTGCAACACGAGATATTTTTAGTCCTCTTTCTGACAGTAGTTCAGACAATCTATTTCTAATCATTACAAACCTCCTAATTATGTTAATAATAGCATTTTTTTGGACGTTTATGTACAAAAAAATAAAAAATGATTGAGAAGTCAGTCGAAAAACTATTGCAAAAGAAAAACGATTATGTATAATAAAGTTATAAATTGATTGAGAAGTCAGTCAAAAACGAAGGAGGATTTTAATTATGACTATTTTAGCGAATACTAGAAAGTTTAAAGAAGCCATGTTCTTAAAAGGCTTTAATTTATCTGATTTATCACGTGAAACAGGTGTTGGAATTTCTTATTTAAGCCAAATTATTAATGGTAAAAAGATTCCAAGCCCTAAATTAGCTAAGAAAATGGCAGAAGTTTTACAAGTTGAGGTAAATGAATTATTTGAATTTGAAGTAAAGGAGGCATAAACCAATGTTCAACATTAATATTGATGAAGATGAAGCACGTGAGTTACTTGAGCAGGCTATCAATGCACGTGTGGACGAATTAGCGAAAGAGAAATATTTTATGACTTACAAAGAGTTGTCTAACTATCTGAATTTAAGTAAGCCTACTATTGAAGAATTACTTATTAATAATGGCATGAAATATTATATGGTCGGATCTACGTACAGATTCAAAAAGTCTGATGTAGATGAATTCATGGAACAGCTTACTGCTCATATGAATATCCAGAATAACGACTTTAAACAAGTCAATATCAAAAAGTTATTGGAGGCAAGGCAATGAAAATCTACTTAACTTATATCTGCTTAGTTTCATTGTTAACAATATTATTACTAGCAATATCTAACATGTATGTTGCTTTTAGCGTTTATGCTTGGCTAATAACTTTAGGATGTAATTTAACAGGAGAGATTACAACGTGCGAAAACAAGTGATTATTACAAAAACAGTAGTTGGCTGGTACAACATTAAAGATACTCAACATAATTTAATGTTAAATATACCGCCAAAAGTATTTGAACAGTACTTTCCTGATGTTAGTAAAGATGTTCAAGTTGTGTGTTTAGAAATGGATTTATCAAAAATTACAGAAATTAAAAATAAGAAAAAAGTAGGTAGTTAAGATGGAAATCAAACAAAAATATCAATTATCAAAAGTGGTTAAAATATTAGAAGTAGTATTATACGAGGAAGATAAGTTTCAATCCGATAAGGACTATCATTATCAGGATAAAGCATTATATGAATATGCTTTAAAGTTAGTTCATAATGGATTGTTCAATATTCTTGCTGAATTAGATTTTGAAGATGAAGCATTTTTAATTCTTGATGAAGTAACAATGACGCTAAGTGATGTCATGAAAGAAACACAACACGTTTACCGTTATAGTGTCATAGATGAAAAAGGTGAACACAAACATACAACAGATCGCAAAGGACACGTGATTGGAATGTTAGAGTGGGCATTAGATTACATTGCGGGAAATATTGAAGTGGAGGAATTATAAATGAATTGGGAAATTAAAGATTTAATGTGTGATATTGAAGCGGTAAAAGAAAAAATCAATGATGTAGCTATCAAACATGCTTGGTTTGTTGAAGATAGATTTGTAAAAAATGAATTAGAAACAAAACGGGAACATATTAATTTTTCTGCTAGCTATTTAGAACATCGTATACAAAATGAACATACAGTTGAGTTATTACATGTGTACTTAAAAGAATTCGGTGAACTTATACAAAAATTTCATGAAATAGAAAAAGCATCATCTGAGAACTTTGGCGAGGTATCAGATGACGCACAAAAATTAAAAATCACAGAGTAATTTAGAAATTACACATGTTTATTATAACATTTTTTACTCTGTGAATCACTAGAGGTGCAAAAAATGAATGAAATTAAATTAGAATATGACACACATGTTTCAGTGGTACATTATGAAAGTTTAGACTCACGTTCATTTAATAGCTTTTCAAAAATTAATTGGAGTAAGTTGGTTAATAAACTGTCTGTACCTATAGAAGCAAATTATAAGTATGCACGTGGTGTTGCTGTTTACGGTGATATTAAAAACGGTGCAAATGATCAAGGTGAAATTATCAAAAAGCATCGAAACGATAAAAATGTCATATACAGAGATGTGATTGTACTTGATTATGATGAAATAAATGATTTAAAGCAATTACATGAAGCAATCAGCTCAGCTTTAAGCAATGTTGCATGGTTTTGGCACACAAGTTACTCGCACAGAACTGAACAAGCTAGAATACGCCTGTATATCCCTCTAAATGAGCGAATAAGTGCAGATGATTATCGTAAATATACAAAAGTATTAGCAAATAAAATTGGCCATAAAGTGGATGAAGGTTCATATCAGCCAAGTAGATGTTTTGCGTTACCAGTTATTCAAAAAGGACACATATTTATTAAGCGAGTGAATGACTGTCCAATTATGAATGTTGATATGCTCGAACAGTGGTCGAAGGAGTTTGAACAATCAAATGCTAGTCCTAATGTCATAGGATACACTCGACGCGATAGTGAGTACTGGCGCGAGCTATGCTTTGGAACAACCGAAGGCAATCGTAACAATGCACTAGCTAGCTTAATTGGGCATTTATTAAGATGTCACGTTAATGATTATATTGTTTATTCATTTGCTTTACTATGGGGGCAATTCGCATGTAAACCACCTATGAAAGAACAAGAAATCAACGCCACTTTTCAATCGATATTAAATAAACACTATAACAATTAGAAAGGGGCTTTGTATGGAAACAGGTAAAAGTGATGTACTTGATAAAATTGAAAAAATTAATAAAAAAGATAGTGCCTTACAAGAAATTATACCAAAAGGTTATGAAATTGAACATCATCAATGCGGTATTGCCTTAAATCAACTTATACCAAGTAAAAAAGAAGGCGAGCCAGATAAAAAGGTTTTTATCACAAGTACAATCCCTCAAATCACTGAACGCTTTGAAGATATTGAGAGTAACGAAGTCAGCTTTAATATGCTTTTCTATGACAATAAAACGCCAGTAAATATAGCTGTGAGTGCCGAAGAAATTTCAGATAGTCGTCAACTCTTGAAATTGGTTAATAAAAAGCTGGATGTAACATCGTCGACATCTACTAAACTTGTTGATTATATTAATGCATCTAAACGGTATAATCCACCATTGAATGTTAAAGTTGCAACGCGTTTGGGGCATGTGAAAGGTTATTTTATTTATCCTTATCAAGAAGTGATGAAAGACAGCAATATCAAGTTGTTTAGTAATGATAAAGGATTTCAAAAGTTAATAGACTCTTTTCAAAGCAAAGGAACATTAGAAGGTTACTCTAAAAAAGTGTTCGGTCAAATAAAAGATCTACCAATGGTAATGGTTATGTTATATGCCTCTTTAGGTTCGGTTTTATTAAGAGAATTTGGATTACAGCCCTTTATTGTAGAAATATCAGGTAGTACATCTACAGGTAAAACATTCACACTCAACTTAGTATCAAGTGTTTGGGGAACGAGCGACCTTATCACGACATGGAGTTCTACTCAAAATAGTATTGAATCGATGGCATCATTTTTGAACTCATTTCCAATGTTTAAAGATGATACACGTAATACACATCCTAAGTTTGTTACCAGTGCCACATATAACTTTTCTAGTGGTGAAAGTAAATCAAGAAGTAATATTAATTTAACACTAAACGCTAAAAAAGAATGGCGAAATATTTTAATTTCTACTGGTGAATCATCTATCGCAAATATGGCTGATGAAAAAGCGGGTGTATCAGCACGTGTAGTTACACTACAAGATCCACCATATCCAGATAATTTTGATTTTACCACATTAGACAAATCGTTTAGGGAGAACTATGGAACGTTAGGGTTGGCATTTATTAAACAATATGAGTCTAAAAAAGACGTGTATAAGAACGCTTTTGAGAGCTATCAACGGTATTTTAATCAAAAAGGTAGTAATGAAATCATGCAACGTTTAGGACGTGCCTTTGCGTTACTACAAGTTACCGGTGAGGTTTTGAATGATATTGATGGGTTTGAACATGACCATTTTAAAATTATCGAACAAGCCTATGACAGCATGGTTAAAAACAATAAGACGATTGATAAACCTAAGCAACTGTTAGAGGAACTATTACAATATTTAGATGCAAATAGAAATAATATCGCTGGTGATGGCTATAGTTCAGTCAAAAATGGTGACATCAAAGCTATATATAAACGTGATTATTTATGTATATTAGGTCAAACTGTACACGATAAATTAGGTCATGAAATGCAGACTATAACAGGTCAATGGGGCAAAAAAGGATATTTAATTAAAGGTGAAAAAGATCGCTTGCAAAAAAAGGTGAGTCACAAAAACATTAAGTATAGAGGATTTGCTATAAACAAAGAAATGCTTGAAGAATTAGGATTTGATTTCTCGAATTCTCATAATCCTTATTCAGATTATTAAATAGTTCCCAAAGTTCCCGATAAGTTCCCGCGAAAAACATACAAACGGGAACTATAAGACTACTTTAACCACAAGCAATTAAAGTTAATAGTTCCCGAAGTTCCCAATAAATAATATTATTATTTATTATTTGAAAACGAACAAATGTTGTTAGCTTTATACCATATATGATAGAAAATTTTTAACGGGTACAACGGGAACTAAGTTTATTTAAAGTTTATATATCAATGGTTTGACTAGTTCCCGATAAGTATTTTAAGTCGGGAATTCAACGGGGACTAGTTCCCATTTAAAAATATTGGAGGTAACACATGGATAAAGAGCAACTTAAAAAGTATATATACGATTATGTAAAAGAATATAAGGAGATACCGATATATCAGTTAGAAGATTTGTTTAAAGAAATGAATCACGACTATATAGGGAGAACCAGTGTCACACACGATAAGGATGAGAATATTGTGTTTTGGAGTGGATGGAACAAAATTACAATGTTTGCGCTGATTGAATTAGTTAAAAGTGAACAACTTGATTTAGTGTATAGAGGTAGTTTTGTAATGCGTTATTTGTTGGATGGTAGAGTTCCTAACTTACCATTAGCAATTTGTTATCCAGAAGATGGACAACAAACGGACGTGCCCTCATGGGTGCCTATGGTATTAAGAATAAATAAAGAGGAGAAAATCAAATGAACATAGAAACTATCGTAAACCAATTTGAAACACGAGCAGGCACGTTACTAAGGTACTACACAGGATTATTAGAACATAGTAAAGTGCAACCATGTTGCTTTAAGTTATACAATGATCCATTTGATATGGCATACGTGATGATGAATGGGAAGTTATTCGGTCATGTATATATTAAAGATTGTAAAGTAAGGCAATCATTTGAATTAGCGTCACCTAAGCACACTGAGGGGCTTATAAGAAGTATAGAAGGTCATTATGTAGGTTATGAATTACATGACGGTAAACAGCTTTCTATTAGTGATATGATGGCCAGTCAATTATTTGAAGATGAGTATTTTATGTATGGATTACAAACATATGCAGAATCAAATAATAGTGATGTGTTTGAGTACCTAGAAAATGGATTTGATACCGATACACTTGAGGGCATTCAATCGAGTAATACTGATGTGATAGCGAATATTGAAATGTTGTATCAGTTAGCTACAGGAATCAATGAACCAGCACCAGAGTTAGTTGAGGGGTTGAGATTAGTAACTGAGTTTGTACAAGATGAGAATGCGACACAAGAGGATTACAAGGCTTTAGAGCATAAGTTAACTGAGTTGAAGTCATCTTATTACAGTTTGAATAAGTAATTAAATATGGAGTCTCACGTGGTGTGTGGCTCCTAATATAAAAGTATAAGGTATAGAAGTTTTAAAATGTAAAGGTTGCAACAATAGTGAGTTAATAGATAGGTAGGCGAAATTCAAAAAAGTGTGAAATGTTGATATTGAGCTGTTTTATGGCTTTGAAAATAATAAGGTTATATAAAGGTGTTAGCTTTTAACATCGGAAGGTATACAGTCTTTGAGAATTGAAAAAATGGCAAGATTTGTGCAAGGTGTGAGAACTTTGTTAACGCTAATACAAGCTAAAGTTTGTGTTTTTGGCATAGGCCTAAAAGTTAAGTTTGTTCGCTGTTTGTTCGTGTTATTTTATCGAACTTAAGTTCTATATTAGGTTAATGTGAAAAGCCTAACGTTAAGTTTATAACATGATTTTATAAGTGTTATATATGATAAGCTAAACAATTGATAAAACGCGCTATAAAGCGAACGTAAGTTTGTTTTAGACCTGTAAAAATGGTATAATTTAGGTATGAAATAATTAAAAGAAAGAGGTGTAGAAATGCAAAGTATCGCAGAAAAAGAGACGTATCATTTACCCACCGAACACCTGCAAGTTTTCAATGTGATAAAAAATACGTCCAATAAGTATATTACTAAAACTAAAATCTTAAATCAATTGGGATATGAATATAATTCAAGCAATGAACGATGGTTACGAAGAGTAATCAATTCATTAGTATATGATTATGGCTATCCTATCGGGTGCAGTTATAAACCTAGTGAACGTGGTTATTACATCATTATGACAGAACAAGAAAAGCAACAAGCGATGAGAAGTATTAAGAAATTAGCTGATGGCAGTATGAAACGCTATGAAGCTTTGAAACGAATTAAAGTGTAAAGGGGATAAAAATGAAAACTGAATCGTACTTTAAAGAATACAACCAATTTGTAATAGATCAACAAAAGGCTATACAAGAATTGAAACAAGAGCGTAATGCATTGGAGAGTAAAATAAAGATAGATAAGTCCACATATAAACAGTTAATCATGGATGGACAAGATGATAAAGCAGATAACCTATATCAAGCAACAGATGCTGATGAAAAGAAACTAAAAGCACTTAATAAACGCTTAGAGACAAAGAAAAGTGTGTCGAAAGAAGTTAAATATCAAAAGACAATTGAATTATTAAAACATCAAAGCGAGTTGTCATCATTATATGAATCAGAAAAACAATCAGCTTTAGGTAAATTAAAAAAGGTAGTCGATGCATATAATGAGATCATTGATGAAATAGAAGATATTAATGATAGATATGAAGATGAGCATCAGCAATATGCGAGTATTTATAGTCAAGAACAATTATATGATGATAAAGAGGCTAGGGAAGCATTGAATGGCTACTTTAGAGAAAATATATTTACATCATATATTAATGGTAATGATTTGCCATACGAACACAATAACAAGTTGTTTTTAAAACGTTAAAAAGAAAGGGTAATTAAATGGAAACAAAATACGAGTTAAATAATACTAAAAAGGTCGCAAATGCATTTGGTTTAAATGAAGAAGATACAAATCTATTAATAAATGCAGTTGATTTGGATATTAAAAACAATATGCAGGAGATTTCAAGTGAGTTACAACAATCAGAACAGTCTAAGCAAAAGCAATATGGTACAACGCTACAAAATTTAGCTAAGCAAAACAGGATTATTAAATAGCAATGATTGCCTATCCAATTCGGGTAGGCTCTGTTTATAGGGGTGAATAAATGAAACTGCTTAAAACGAAGAATTGTTTATATTATCGTAATGGCGACAATAAACTATCTGAGTATCAACTATTAACGCAATTTAACCCAGCATTTATTAATAAAAAAAATAAGATGTGTGAATTCCAAATTGAAAGTATGTACCATATGAGTGCGTCGACCACAACATGTGATGAAATAATGGGGGTCGTGTCTGTCTCATATCCGATTGAAAAATTAGTTATCAAAATTATTGAAACAAAAGCAGGGTTACAAAACTATAAAAATAGATCTATAAATAATATGGCGTTGTTGAAAAAGGTACTAAATCATTATACAGAAAAAGAGCAGAAGCAAGTTGTAAAATATATGCGTTCAAATGGACGATATAAGCCTTACAACGTCATTGAACGCTTACAAGTTGATTTGTATCAAGCAAGTATTAAACAACGTTCAGAACGTCAAAAACAAAGAAATACAGCAATTGAAAACAGTAAGATTGCACGAGTAAATGCATATCACCAATCTTCATATGTAAAAGTGGTGTAACAATGGATAAAAAGCAAATAAAAGACTTCGTTTGTGATTATCATAAGCGAACTAGAAGTGATGTGTTGATAGATGATGAAATAAATACCGATGAATTCTTTTCAATAGGTGATGAAAATTCTAATGAATGGATGGCAGACGATAACATTGATGATCATATTGTAAAGAATCACTTAGAAATGATTGTTGACCAAGTAGCTAATGACAAAGAGTTTTATATTTTCGATTCTTTAATACAAGGACGTAGTTTTAAAGATATTAGCAATGTCTTAGAGTGTTCAGAACAATCTGTAAGATTATGGTATGAAACCTTATTAGATAAAATTGTGGAGGTGATAGAATGAGTGAGTTAACGGCAAAACAAGCGCGTTTTGTGAATGAGTATATAAGAACACTTAATGTAACACAAAGTGCCATAAAAGCAGGCTATAGCGCAAATAGTGCACATGTGACAGGATGTAGGTTATTAAAGAAGCCACACATCAAGCAATATATACAAGAACAAAAAGATAAGATTATAGATGAGAATGTATTAACCGCAAAAGAGTTACTACATGTGCTTACGAATGCGGCAGTCGGTGATGAGACAGAAACGAAAGAAGTTGTAGTCAAGCGAGGGGAATATAAAGAGAATCCACAAAGTGGCAAAGTACAGCTAGTCTATAACGAACATGTTGAACTGATAGAGGTACCAATAAAACCTAGTGATCGTTTAAAAGCTCGTGATATGTTGGGTAAATACCATAAGTTATTTACAGATAAGCATGATATTAACGGGAATGTGCCTATATTCATTAATATTGGTGAATGGGATGGCGATGATGAAGATTTAGATAAGACGGTACAAGAGGTATCTAACGCTAATCCTAATCATACTGTGATTGTGGATGATATACCGTTAGAGGATTGATTACAGTAAAAACGATTATCATATTGAGTTAGTGAGGATTAGTTTACTAATTCACCCTAGCTTTATATTAAAGCGTTATAAAGATAAAAGGGAGAACGCTTATTATAATTAACGGACTCCCTTTATTAATAATTATTACAGAAAAAGTGGTAAATTAATTAATTTCTGCTTCTATAGTTTTTATTTCATCAATATTTATAGGTGGTTTTTCAGTATTGTATTCAAACTTTTTAGATAAATCACTTTGATATGTGGATCCGTCATTCATTGTTATTTTCCAATAACCACCCGTTTTATCGCTTGAACGATATAATCCATGTATTTGAGTTAGCTGATGACGAATTTCAAAGTCTAAAGTTGATATAGCTAATTGTTTTTTATCGAACTTTGGCCAATACTTTAAGGGGCTATCTTTACCATGAACCTTAACTTTTAAAGGTAGTTCTATTGGAGTAGGTAATTTTTCAGTATTTGTAACGCCACTTATTTGGAAATGGATATAAGTTCCTTCGCTAGTATGTTGGCTTTTTTTAGTTCTTTTTGTGTTTAAGTCAACTTTTTCCCCTTTTGTAAAAGCAGGGCTATAATAAGGACTCGGAAAAATTATAAGGCTGATGCTGCCATCTGTGTTTTTTATACGCATAGATCCTAAGGAATTATCTAAAACTTCACTATTTGTAAAAGTGTCAGACCCACTACTATACCAGTCTAGCAAATCCTTTATATTATCGTTTGTAGATGCTTTTGCAGTTTTGATTATTTGATTAGATAATAAGGGAACAGGGGTAAAATCTGTAGCGATTGTCGCAAGCAACAAAGGGCTTACGATAAAAAAATTCATTAGTAATTTTTTATTCATTTTTAATTCTCCTTCATTCAAATGTGTAAACGTTTACATATAGAATGTATAAATATTATTTAAATGAATCAATTAACCATCTCTAAATTATTGTTTAAATATATATTAATTAAAAAGTGTTTGTTACATAGGGAGCTATATCAAAAAATATAGATTTAAACAACATTTTAAAGTTACAAATAGCAAAAAACAAAGTGTGAGTGGTCATTTAAAGAATATTAATTAATATAAGTTTGAATTAGTTATATTCTTTAAAGTCACTTTCTAGTGGCGTTTTTTACGCTGAGAAACGTCCTGTGTTGCAGTAAGGGATGGGAACCACGCACAAATACTTTAACTGTAAACATAACGTCGTGAAATATGGCTTTAAACATCGCTGGTCAATCTATCTTTGAGATTGGTCGAAGATTAAAACCATATGAAACAAAATGACCTAGCACATGGAGAATTTGGTAATTGGTTGAAAAATATCAACTTAGATAGAACACAAGCTCATCGTTTCATTAAAGTTTCTGAAGAAATTAAAGATGTTGGTACATACCAACATTTAGGTCTGAGAGCTTTATCGGAAATAGCTAGCTTACCTGTACCAGTACGCATCAAAGTACACATAACATCAAACGGCAAAACTAAAATTCCATACTAAATGTTTATGAATTTAACTGCAGAACTCAATTTTGAGCCTTGTAAAATTACATAAATTAGTTATATAAATATTATTTATGGGTATTATATAAACGGGAGGGGCAACGTTATTACTTGCCTATTAGAACATGGAATGGTTCTGCCCCAACTAGTCAGGTACTAGGCGACTAATGGGGAGAAATCAGTTGAAATGACATAGTCATGTCTATTTAAGCAGGTGTGTAACACACCTGCTTTCTATTTACATTTAAAGATAAAATGTGCTATTATTTTACTAGAACTTTTTAACATTTCTCTCAAGATTTAAATGTGCATAACAGGCAGGTACTTCGGTACTTGCCTATTTTTATGTAAACATATTAGGTGTATGTATAAATTTAGGGTATTGATTATAGATACTTAATATATGGCGGAATGGTTGAAAAATGATAAAGTGAGGAAAGTGTTTGACTTTCATTAGTATTAGTACTTTTAATGATTTTATTTTTAATGTGTATAGTAATTTATAAAATTGAAAGTTATCTAACAGTTAAGAAAATACTAAAACAATTACAAATAAATATTACATTGTCTTGGATTACCAAATGGTAATTGAAACCTCAGATCTTTAGTTTAAAGCTAATTTTAATAATGCAAACATTCAAGCAAGTTTAAGGGTTGGTGGATAAAGAGAAAAAAATAATAGGGTATAGAATTAAGTTTTTTACCCTATACCCAGTTTTATATGAAGCAAGTAAAATCGGCAGCTGAATGGCTGGTTGATTTTGAGCAAAGATTTATTAAGATATGTCTTGTCATATTTCTCTTTATCATTTTGTCATTACTATAAGATATTTTTAAAAGTGCTACATTAGATTAAGAGTTATAGCTAGCCTTCGGGCTAGTTTTAAAAAAGAAATGAACATAGCCTAAAAAGACTCTTAATACTATTAAAGTTGCTAATGTAATTTCAAAAAATAAGAGCCATTCCCAAATTTCTGGGTACGTTAGTACAGGTAAACTATTTTTTAAGGCAGTTGCTGAAATTACTAAAGGAAAAGTGAAAGCTGAAAATACTGGTGAAAACGGCTCTTTTAGCAACTTTGGAAGTTTAAATATAATATAAAAATAAAAAAACTGAGCCAATACCAAAAGAATAATAACGATTAGATCATTTGCCTTAGGAAAAGTTATAACATATGCCGCAGCAACTAAAGAAAATGGTGCACAAATTGTGGAAGTGTTCGGTTTAATAGACGTTTGCAATGGATACGTTTTTAATCGTTTGAATACTATTGGTAAGACAATACATGTTGCTAAAAAACCATATATAACTGATAATTTTCCAATTAAATAAAATCCGCTGATTGGTGCTGTTAATCCAGCAATAGCAATACCAATATAAAGCACTGTCCATGATGGATAAACATTTTCGAGCGAGAACCCTTTTAAATATTTAATTGAAAAAATAATCATATGTATCATAATCCCCATAAGACATAAGAGCCATAAGGGTGTTATTAAGCTAGTGATAATGGTTACATCACTAAAATACGTATTTAAATAAGTGGTTCCCAAAAATCCAGACATGAAAAATGTTGTGAACACAGATGAAACTAGAGGGGTATTCAATTGTTCTTTAACATTTTTAAAATTATTGAGAATAGTACATAAAAGGTGAACCCAAATAAAGAGGGCAAAGATACCACAAATAGCATTTAAAACAAGTGATATGTCTTTCAAGAGATTGCCCAACCCCAACAAACCTAAGATCAATCCCGATGTTACTAAAGGTGCTTTTTGAAGTCTCATGATTTAAAACCTTCCTTTTGTGATTTTATTCACTAATTATAACATGATATCTTAGAACTATTAATAAGCAGAATGAGTTTTGTATGTTTAATGTGGATTAATATGATGTTGTTTCGGGAAATATATGTATTTATCTATTTTTGATATTTTATATTCAGTATAATACGTGATTACAACGTTGAATATAAAAAAATATGACGATGTTTATACGTATTAATATTAATATAATCACACGTTGCAGGCATCAAACGCTTATTTATTAATCAAAAATGGGTGGACAAATTTATATAGTTTTATCAATTTTAATATTTTACACTAACTTTATTAGGTGATATAAGATGCTGAGATAAGCATTATATTGCAATGAAAAAGCATTATATGGATAATCATATCTATCATTGCAAATATACTTATAGAGATTTATGTGTGTGATAATTGGTGGTCATAAATTGGTCATAATGAAATAAAAAAACTAAAAAAATTGAATGCATAAAGAATACACGATGCTGATTTAATAGGATTTTTGTATATGATTTATATCTATTTCATACTGCCCTTAATGCCGGGAATGATGTAAAACTGTATATAGTTTTGACTAATTAGAAAATTACATTATGAACGAGTATGATGTATTCTAAGTACAAATTAGAATGCACGCAAATATATTTTAATTACGAGACGTTTTCCATTTGGTGACTAGACTTATGGGAGGCGTCTTTTTTATGTGCTAATTTGTAATTGAGATTCATAATGGTATTTAAATCATTATGGTGCGGGAGTTATGGTATTGCCATAATATGAGAGTGCATCCACTTCTATAAGTAATGCATATTGCGAGTGCAGGAATGAATGAGTGCTTGATTAAAATCCTTATGGGTGGTTGACATAATTAAAAGAAACCACATTTAAAATTTCTTAATCACAAGCGGTTAACTAGGTATAGTTTAGTTTTGAGTAAATCTTTTTAAAGGTGTACTTGTGCATTTTACTTAATTAAAGACATAAGACATTTAATGGGCCTAAAATAAATAGAAAAACTACCTGTTTAGGTAGTTTTTTAAATGTAATAGATTAAAACACTAGTTCATTTCTTGTTAAATATTGATAGTTATCTTATAGATAAATTTGTCCTTTAGTGTAGCGGTAATTTTTAGGATTTTTTGGTGGTATAAATGTTCTTAATAAAGTTAATAGTCCTACTTTACCGCAAAGCATAACGAATATAATAATTATTTTAGTAATACCATGATATTCTGTGGTAAGGTTCATACTTAACCCTACTGTTCCGAATGCAGAAACCACTTCGAATAATAACTTGATTAATGATATGTTCGGATTAATTATCGATAATATAAAAGTAATGATACTGATAAATAGAAATGAGATATTAATGGTAACAATAGATAGTTTTATATGTTTGTCAGATATTTCTTTATTGAATACTGAAACATTATTTTCTTTACGTATATAATTTAGTACAAAAATAAACGCTACTGCAAAAGTAGTTATTTTAATTCCTCCAGCTGCACTGAGAGGGGCACCACCAATAAACATAAGTAGCATTAACATTAAGGCGGTAGATTTGTTAATGCTTGCTATATCTATACTGTTAAAACCCGCTGTTCGTGTTGTTACTGATTGGAAAAAAGAATTTCCGATTTTTTCAACTAGTCCCATATGTTGCATAGTATTAAACTGTTCTAATAAAAAGAATGTAATAGCTCCTATAATTATTAGGATACTAGTTGTAGTTAAGACTAATTTAGAATGTAAAGATAATTTACTCAATTTTTTACAATTAATAAAGTCTATCACGACAAAATGTCCAATACCTCCAAATATTATGAGTATTGAGATTGTAATAATGACAATTGGATCACTAGAATAATCTATTAAGTTATTCTTAAAAAGGGCAAATCCAGCATTATTAAAAGCTGATACTGATGTGAATAAGCTTAAAAATAAACCTTTGCCTATACCAAATTTTGGTATAAAAGATAAACACAAACAAATCATACCAATTAATTCAGTGACTAAACTATAAATAGCCAAGTGTTTAATTAGTTTAATAACACCACCAAGTTCGTCAATATTCCATGTAACCATAATCAAGAATCTATTTTTCATTGATATCTTTCTATTTAAAAATACTAGTGTCAATAGGGTTACGGTCACGATACCCAGACCACCTATTTGAATTAATAATAGTATTACTATTTCACCAAGTATATTAAACTGTGATCCTATATCAACTGGGGATAGGCCAGTAACTGTAAATGCACTTGAAGCTATAAATAGGGCATCTAAAAAAGATATTGGCTTTTTACCAGTGAAAGGTAAATACAATAAAAGTGCACCTATGATAGTTGTAGAGAAGAAAAGCATTAAATAAAAATATAAAGGTTTGTGGACTTTGTTCATTTTAATTTCATACTCCTTTATATTATAAATTAATAATTAGATAATATCATAAATGAAAATAGAAATGTTACTGATGTGTATTACTAACAGGCGTTGACTAATTCTTTTAATATTTTATAATTGAAAATGAATATCAATTAAAAAACAAAAGGATGATATTATGAAAAGATTAATTGGAATTTTATTATGTAATTTATTTATTTTGACTGCGTGTTCAGCATCTGTCGATAAAACAAGTAACTCGACAAAGACTACAGACTATAAAATTGAAAATGGTGAAACACTGAAAGTACCAGAGAAACCTAAAAGAGTTGCTGTATTAACTGGATTTTATGTTGGTGATTTTATAAAGTTAGGAATCAAACCAATTGCTGTTTCAGATATAACTAAAGATTCTTCAATTTTAAAACCCTATTTAAAAGGGGTTGATTATATTGGAGAAAATGATGTTGAAAGAGTTGCTAAAGCAAAACCAGATTTAATTGTTGTAGATGCTATGGATAAAAATATAAAAAAATACCAAAAAATAGCGCCAACAATCCCATATACATACAATAAATACAATCATAAAGAAATATTAAAAGAAATAGGCAAGTTGACTAATAATGAAGATAAAGCTAAAAAATGGATTGAAGAGTGGGACGATAAAACTAGAAAAGATAAAAAAGAAATTCAAAGTAAAATTGGTCAAGCAACAGCATCTGTGTTTGAACCAGATGAAAAGCAAATATACATATATAACTCTACATGGGGTCGTGGTTTGGATATTGTTCATGATGCATTCGGTATGCCAATGACAAAGCAATATAAAGATAAATTACAAGAAGATAAAAAAGGCTATGCTTCCATTTCAAAAGAAAATATTAGTAAATATGCTGGTGATTATATATTTTTAAGTAAACCTTCGTACGGAAAATTTGATTTTGAAAAAACACATACATGGCAGAATATTGAAGCTGTAAAAAAAGGACATGTAATTTCATATAAAGCAGAAGATTATTGGTTCACAGATCCTATTACATTAGAACATTTGAGAAGTAAATTAAAAAAAGAAATTTTAAATAAAAAATAATAGAAATAAGTTGTAAAAATTTTCTTATGCATTGGTACTAATGTTTTTAAGGAGTGATTAAATGAAGCAACTGGTTGGAATTCCCGAATCAATGTTAATTCCTTTGATAGCTCGAGCAAAAGAGTACGAAAACGAAAAACCAATAATAAAAGACGCACTATCTAAAAAAATATTTGATGGTTTAGATGATATGTACAAAAATGTTACATGTGATGACATGTCTCAAATTGGAATTAGTATACGTACTGTGATAATAGATTGTGTTACTAAGAGGCTTATCAAGGATAATAAAGATTTAATCGTGGTCAATATAGGTTGTGGCTTAGATACAAGGTTTCAAAGATTTAATAAAGAAAAAATATCATGGATAGATTTAGATGTACCAGAATCAATAGAAATACGAAAAACATTTTTTAAAGAAAGTAATAGTTATAAGATGATATCTAAATCTATGCTAGATTACAGTTGGATTGATGATGTCAAAAATTATAAATTTTTTAATAGTAAGTCAGATATATTGTTTATTATTGAAGGTGTATTGATGTATTTTGATGAGAGTGTAATGACTCAATTATTGGACACTATTATCAAAAAGATGGGAGATCATAATTTGACATTTGCGATTGAATTTTGCTCAAAAACAATTGCGAATAATACAAAGAGACATCAATCGGTATCAAAGTTATCCTCACAACCTGTTTTTAAATATGGTTACAATGATTTAAAAAAATTGAATGAAATTTTACCAAATACAATAAGAGTAATACATGAATATAATTATTTTGACTATTATAAGAATCGATGGGGCTTATTTGGATATTGTAGATTTATACCTTATTTAAAAAAAAGGTTAAACAATAAAATAGTACTTATGAAATATAAAGTTCCAAAGAGACAGAGACATTAAGTTCTTAGACAATGTAAAAAAGCTGATTTCTATAAATTATTTGATAGAAATCAGCTTTTTTCAAATGTATTTGATAATTTACAGCTCGTTGAGCTGCTGTTTTCTAGGGATTTATGTCCCATTCCTTTTACGAGAAGGTTTTTACGAGTTTTATGTAACTATTAGAAGCTATCTTTTTATATGACCATTAGTCAATATATGTATGACAAATCAGCACAATAATTTCAGTTTTACATCACTTAATCAATGAAAATGTGCTTGTTGATATTTGAATATTTACATTCAAACAATATTCATCGTTATTTCTATCAACTTAAAATTCGCAATAAAAAACTGCCAGCACGCGAATAGGGCAGCTGACAGCATCGTTCTTATTTCTCTTTTAAATATTGAATGGAAGCTTCTTTAAAAATATCAATATATTTCAGATACATATCTTTTTCAATATATTCATCGATTTGATGTGCCATTAATGGATTACCTGGTCCAAAAATGGCTAAATCAACATTGTCCTTATTATCACCTAAGAAACTAGAGGCATCTGTTGCACCTACAAGCGCCGAAACAAATATATCGTCTTGTTCTACATAACTAGAAGCTACATCTTTAATCGTAGTAATTAATTTGCTATTTTTATCGCTTGTTACAGGTCGGTGATTGCTTGGAATATCGAGTGAAAGCTTATTGCTATCCACATCATTAATGATATTTTGGAAAAACGATTCTATAAAGTCGTTATCATACTCAGGAACTGGTCTTACGTTAAATTCAAGTGAAGCTTCATCTGGTACAGAGTTAAATTGTTTGCCGCCATTTATAATCGAACATACAGCTGTAAGACCAGATGCATAATTTGCATCCTCTTCAGAAATTTCTTTTCCTATCAATGATTTGAACATGGGTGCAACATCTAATTCATGTTTAGTATCATGTTTTTTAAGCTCTGAATATTTTTCTTTAAATTGATTATAAAATTCAAGCAGTGTATCAATTGCATTGTCACCAATAAATGGAACTGAGCTATGGACAGCTTTGCCAGTTGCAGTTACTTTACATGACATAGACCCTTTATGTGCATAATAAATTCCAGATCCAGTTGGTTCAGCAATAATTAAGCCATCTACATCGTCTAAATAGCCTTTATCAGCCAATAATTTGGCACCTTCTTGTTCTTTCTCTTCGCCAGCAGTAGCTAGTAATCTTATCGTTCCTTGAGGCAATTGATTTTGTTCTTTTAATTCAATGAGTGTGATGACCAAAGCCATCAGACCGCCTTTCATATCCGTTGTGCCTCGACCGTATAATTTGCCAGCTTTTTCTGTGAGTTGAAAAGGGGGATAAGTCCAATTATCTTGATTTCCTGCATCAACAACATCCATATGACCACTCAATGCGAGTATAGGTGAGCCGTTACCGATTTCTGCAACGATATTGGCGCGGTGTTCATTAACTTTCAAAATTTCAGATTTAATATCATACTTGTCGAATAAATCTGTTAAATAATTACAAACGTCTATTTCATTATTATTTTCAGTTTGTAGTTCAACAATATCTGCTAGTAATTGAATTTTTTCTTTTTCACTAAAAGTTGTCATTAAGCTCACACCTTTCAAAGTAGTATATATATTTATATAAACATAATTTTTATTCTTAAACATAATTTAAAATGCAGAAAGTAGTGTGTTATTTGATTTCGTTCTATGAAATTAACTGTCTAGTATCAACGATCTTATTAACGCTGATATCGGATATGCTTAATTTTATAGTAAATTGTATGAGAAAGATGCAGGATATTATTTAGCTAATAATTATATATAAATTTCAAATCGATGGTTATTAACTACTAAATAAAAATATTTGCTAAATTAATGACTTTGTACACACATTATTTTTAAAGAGGATAAAGTATTTAATAATATTAACAAAATCATTTAATAAATAGTTAAATATATATTCTCTGTTTTTGTGATATTATTCACATGTCGATACATATCAACAAATATCAATCATACGAAAGAAGGTTATAACAATGAAAAATAAAAAACGTGTTTTAATAGCGTCATCATTATCATGTGCAATTTTATTGTTATCAGCAGCAACGACTCAAGCAAATTCAGCTCATAAAGACTCGCAAGACCAAAATAAGAAAGAACATGTTGATAAGTCTCAACAAAAAGAGAAACGTAATGTTACTAATAAAGATAAAAATTCAACAGCACCGGATGATATTGGGAAAAACGGTAAAATCACAAAACGAACTGAAACAGTATATGATGAGAAAACAAATATACTCCAAAATTTACAATTCGACTTTATCGATGATCCAACTTATGACAAGAATGTATTACTTGTTAAAAAACAAGGCTCAATTCATTCAAATTTAAAGTTTGAATCTCATAAAGAAGAAAAAAATTCAAATTGGTTAAAGTATCCAAGTGAGTACCATGTAGATTTTCAAGTAAAAAGAAATCCTAAAACTGAAATATTAGACCAATTGCCGAAAAATAAAATTTCAACTGCGAAAGTAGACAGTACATTTTCATATAGCTCAGGTGGTAAATTCGATTCAACGAAAGGTATTGGACGAACTTCATCAAATAGCTACTCCAAAACGATTAGTTATAATCAGCAAAATTATGACACAATTGCCAGCGGTAAAAATAATAACTGGCATGTACACTGGTCAGTTATTGCGAATGACTTGAAGTATGGTGGAGAAGTGAAAAATAGAAATGATGAATTATTATTCTATAGAAATACGAGAATTGCTACTGTTGAAAACCCTGAACTAAGCTTTGCTTCAAAATATAGATACCCAGCATTAGTAAGAAGTGGCTTTAATCCAGAATTTTTAACTTATTTATCTAATGAAAAGTCAAATGAGAAAACGCAATTTGAAGTAACATACACACGAAATCAAGATATTTTGAAAAACAGACCTGGAATACATTATGCACCTCCAATTTTAGAAAAAAATAAAGAAGGTCAAAGATTAATTGTCACTTATGAAGTTGATTGGAAAAATAAAACAGTTAAAGTCGTTGATAAATACTCTGATAATAAATCATTTAGAGAAGGATAAAATCGAAGGGAAGGATTACAAATGATTAAACAACTATATAAAAATATCACAATTTGTACGTTAGCACTATCGACTACTTTCACTGTATTACCAGCTACTTCTTATGCAAAAATTAATTCTGAAATTAAAGCTGTTTCTGAGAAGAATCTTGATGGTGATACTAAAATGTATACACGTACAGCTACAACAAGTGATAGTCAAAAAAATATTACTCAAAGCTTACAATTTAACTTCTTAACTGAACCTAATTATGATAAAGAAACAGTATTTATTAAAGCGAAAGGAACAATAGGTAGTGGTTTAAGAATTCTAGACCCAAATGGTTATTGGAATAGTACATTAAGATGGCCTGGATCTTATTCAGTTTCAATTCAAAATGTTGATGACAACAATAATACAAATGTGACTGATTTTGCACCAAAAAATCAGGATGAATCAAGAGAAGTTAAATATACGTATGGTTATAAAACAGGTGGAGATTTTTCGATTAATCGTGGAGGGTTAACTGGAAATATTACAAAAGAGAGTAATTATTCAGAGACGATTAGTTATCAACAACCATCGTATCGTACATTACTTGATCAATCTACGTCACATAAAGGTGTAGGTTGGAAAGTAGAAGCATATTTGATAAATAATATGGGACATGACCATACGAGACAATTAACTAATGATAGTGATAATAGAACTAAAAGTGAAATCTTTTCTTTAACACGAAATGGAAATTTATGGGCGAAAGATAATTTTACGCCTAAGAATAAGATGCCTGTAACTGTTTCTGAAGGGTTTAATCCAGAATTTTTAGCTGTTATGTCACATGATAAAAAAGATGAAGGTAAATCAAAATTTGTTGTTCATTATAAAAGATCAATGGATGAGTTTAAAATAGATTGGAATCGTCATGGTTTCTGGGGCTATTGGTCTGGTGAAAACCATGTAGATAAAAAAGAAGAAAAATTATCAGCATTATATGAAGTTGATTGGAAGACACATAATGTGAAGTTTGTAAAAGTACTTAATGATAATGAAAAGAAATAAGTAATAAAAGTTGCCTGCTACATAGAATGTAGTAGGTAACTTTTATTTATATTTGAGTAGATAGATTTATTATGATGTGCAGTGTATGAATCTTGTTTGAGTGTAGAGTAAAGACTTGTATTAATGAAAAATTAAAATTGTTAAGATGATTTTATTAAAATGTAAGTCAATTCAAATTTTAACAATATAACTCGCTTCGACCTTTTAGAACGAAGCGAGTTATTAGTTAGTTGAGCACTATTTACTATAGGCTTTGATTGGATAATGATCTGAAAAATCATTGTAAACGTAGTAATATGGGAACGCATATACATCCCATGGCTTAGGTTTTTCAGTCACAACTTCATTGACTAATTGTTTTGGTTGTTTATGATCTTTATCTGTAAATATATAGTCTAAATGTTCTGGTTTACCATTAGGGTAATTATATTTCGCAATTGAATTTGATTGAGGGTCCCATGTGCTATTATGACCTGCATATAGAACATCATTTACATTCAAGTTTTTAAGCATATCTTTGAACTCTGGAGTGCCTTTATTAACATTAAGGTCGCCACCGATATATACCGTTTCATCTTTAGGGATATTTTTCTTTTTAACAAAGTCACTGATTTCTTTCATTTGTTCAGCTCTAATTTTTCTATCATGTCCAGCACCACAACGTGAATCTTCAGATTGTGTATGTGTACCGATAACGTGAACGTTCTTACCGTTTTTCTCTATTTTTGTATAAACAAAGCCTTTGTTGCTATCATTATCGAATCCACAACCGCTTTTGAAAACATGCTGGATTTTTTCTTTAATAGGATATTTACTTACAATCGCTACGCCACCATCTTCTGCAACAGTTGATGAGTAGCTACCTTCAGTTTTGTCCCACCCTGATTGAGAACGACCGAGTACAGGTGTTTGATAAGGATATTCTTTTTTTACATTACTTAATAATTTATCTGATGCGCCATTATCAAATGCTTCATTGAATATTACGACATCATTATTTTTAATATAAGAAGATTGTCCGATTAAATCAGCGCGTTTATATTGCCCCCAGTTTGGATACAAAACGGTCGATAACATATAAACGTTATGACTGACTAATTTTAAATCAGTATCATCTTTCTTAGTTTCTGCTTTGGCACTATTGTCAGTAAGTGCACCAACTAATAATAAATTTGCTAATGCAAGTGTTGCAACTTTTTTTAGTGAATTGGATTTTGTTTTTTTCACCATCATTATCACTCCTTTTATATAGCTTACAATAAAATAGTCACAAAATTGATTAACTAAAATTAAATTAATTATTAAATCGAATTTATATTTTTAAGCAAATGCTTTTTATATATTAAGACAATGTAAACATATTAGATAAATAAAGTCGGAATTAAGGGTTAGAGGCGAGTAAGCCATTTACATTTAAGGCTTAACATCCATAAAAGCAAACAACTTTTTTGCAACTAAGAATTTAGCAGTTAATCAAAATTAAAAGAACTTTTAACTGTATTAAAGAATTGTTGTTAAAGATAATTTATTATTAATATTCAGTTAATTCAAAAAACGGAGCAGACCTGGCTATAATAAAGTTGCAATCACGAATTACATAAAAAAGGAGAGATAATTTATGAAATTTAAGTCATTGATTACAACAACATTAGCATTAGGTGTTTTAGCATCAACAGGAGCAAACTTTAATACTAACGAAGCATCTGCCGCAGCTAAGCCATTAGATAAATCATCAAGTACATTACACCATGGACATTCTAAAATCCAGGTTCCATATACAATCACAGTGAACGGCACAAGCCAAAACATTTTATCAAGCTTAACATTTAATAAGAATCAACAAATTAGTTATAAAGATTTAGAGAATAAAGTTAAATCAGTTTTATACTTTAATAGAGGTATTAGTGATATCGATTTAAGACTTTCAAAGCAAGCGGAATATACGGTTCATTTTAAAAATGGAACAAAAAAAGTTGTCGATTTGAAATCAGGTATCTACACAGCTGACTTAATCAATACAAGTGACATTAAAGCTATCAGTGTTAACGTAGATACTAAAAAGCAACCTAAAGATAAAGCTAAAGCAAATGTTCAAGTGCCGTATACAATCACGGTTAATGGTACAAGCCAAAACATTTTATCAAGCTTAACATTTAATAAGAATCAAAATGTTAGTTACAAAGATTTAGAGGATAAAGTTAAATCAGTTTTAGAGTCCAATAGAGGTATAACTGATGTAGATTTAAGACTTTCAAAACAAGCGAAATTTACAGTTAATTTTAAAAATGGAACGAAGAAAGTTATAGATTTGAAAGCAGGTATTTACACAGCGAATTTAATAAATTCAAGTGATATTAAAAGTATCAATATTAACGTAGATACAAAAAAACATATCGAAAATAAAGCTAAAAGAAACTATCAAGTTCCATATTCAATTAATTTAAATGGTACATCTACAAACATTTTATCGAACCTTTCATTTTCAAATAAACCTTGGACAAATTACAAAAATTTAACTAGTCAAATAAAATCAGTACTGAAGCATGATAGAGGTATTAGTGAACAAGATTTAAAATATGCTAAGAAAGCTTATTATACTGTTTATTTTAAAAATGGTGGTAAGAGAGTGGTACATTTTAATTCAAAAACTTACTCAGCGAATCTAGTTCATGCGAAAGATGTTAAGAAAATTGAAGTTACAGTTAAAACAGCATCTAAAGCAAAAGCGGAGCGTTATGTACCATACTCAATTGCAGTAAATGGTACATCAACACCAAATTTATCAGATTTAAAATTTACAGGTGACCCACGTGTAGGCTACAAAGATATCACTAAAAAAGTTAAATCAGTATTGAAGCATGATAGAGGTATCGGGGAACGTGAATTAAAATATGCAAAAAAAGCAACTTACACAGTACATTTTAAAAATGGAAAGAAAAAAGTGATTAATTTAAACTCAAAAATTAGCCAACTGAATCTACTTTATGTTCAAGATATTAAAAAGATAGATATCGATGTTAAAACAGGATCAAAAGCGAAAGCAGATAGCTATGTACCATATACAATTGCAGTAAATGGTACATCAACACATATTTTATCAAAACTAAAAATTTCAAATAAACAATTAATAGGTTATCAAGATTTAAATGAAAAAGTTAAATCAGTTTTAAAACATGATAGAGGTATCAATGATATTGAATTGAAATTTGCGAAACAAGCGAAGTATACTATACACTTTAAAAATGGAAAGACACAAGTTGTTGACCTTAAATCAGATATCTTTACAAGAAACTTATTCAGTGCCAAAGATATTAAAAAGATAGATATTGATGTAAAACAACACACTAAATCAAAAAAAATAAATAAATCTAATAATGTGAAATTCCCAGTAACAATAAATAAATTTGAAAACATAGTTTCAAATGAATTTGTGTTCTATAATGCAAGCAAAATTACAATTAATGATTTAAGTACAAAACTTAAATCAGCAATGGCAAATGATCAAGGGATTACTAAACATGACATAGGACTTGCTGAACGCGCGGTGTATAAAGTGTATTTTAAAAATGGTTCGTCAAAATATGTAGACTTAAAAACTGAGTATAAAGATAGAAAAGTATTTAAAGCAACTGACATTAAAAAGGTAGATATTGAACTTAAATTCTAATCTTTAATTTTATAATAAGGCATCTCACAATCGTGGGGTGCCTTTTACATTTGTAGAGATGTGGTGCTTGAATGCTTGAAGTGATTTGCCAAAAGTTATATAAATTTGCACCAAATAAATTAAGTTTTGTTAGGAGAGATGTATAAAACTAATTAGGTATAGCGTTTGACAAGTTGCTGAATAAAATATATCTTATGATGCTTTAAAAGAAGGAATAATTTTAAAAATAAAAAACCAATAATCCGAGTCATATTCATCAGATTATTGGTTGAAGTTAATTATCTTAAGTCATCTATCGCTTTAGCAATTGAATCGAAGACATGTGGGATATCGTCTTTTTCTACACAGCTAAATGCAATACGAATATCTGTTGCATTTAGTGCAATAACACCAATTGAATATTTTTCAATTAAATGTTTACGAAGTTCTTCAGGGTCAACATCATGAACTTTTATTGCCATAAAGTATCCAGAGTTAAAGTCATATGCTTGCCAATATGATCGGTATTGATCAGCATAGACTACTTTCTTAGTGACTTCATAGCGTTCTTTTAATGTTTGAATATTTTGTTCGATTTCGTGATCGAATTGCTTATTATTTTTCAGTACATGTTTAACAGCGCTTTGTGTTGGAAGCGGTCCGCTGGAAATATTGCTTCTAATAAGACCTTTTACTTTGGCTTCTAATACTTCTTTAGTTGTTTGATCAGACGTTCCAAATGTCATAAATCCAACACGGAATCCCCATGCGAAAAATTCTTTTGTTGCACCATCTAAACGAACAGGTAATATTGCATTTGAATGTAAATTAGTTAATGCAGTAAATAATGATTGAGTATACACATCTTCATAGAATAAACCATAGTATGCATCATCCACAACAGCTATAACTTTTGTACCTTTATCAGCTAATGCTTTAATTGCATCGACGATGGTAGTCACTTCTTTATGCGTAGGTGTGTAACCTGTCGGATTATTAGGATAATTTAAAATCATAATGACTTTATCTTTATTGTATGATTGTAAAGCTTCTACTAGTGAATCAGTAGTATAATGTCCGTCTTTATCAAAGATAGGATATGTTTGAAGGTTTGCACCTTTTCTCGTATTGAAAACAAGTTTGTAATTACCCCAATTATGCTCTGGTAACAAGATAGTGTCACCTTGATTTACAAATAAATCGCCAACTAGAGATAAACCATGTGTTAATGCATTCGTAACAATTGGTCGTGACATGTTGTCGATTGATAGCTCTGGATTGTCACGCAACATTTTTTGTTGCCATAAATCACGTAATTCTTCGATGCCTTGTGGTGGCGCATAAGGGAATATTTCATCTGGAGTTAAATCATTAAACATTGCATCTAAAGATGATGCAAACATTTTTCCGTCTTTGTTTGTCGCCATACCTATAGTTGCATTATATGTTGTACTCTTTGCTTCAGCAGATTGAGATAAAATGCCTTTTGGATAAAACATATTTTGACCTAAGTCAGATAACATTGCAAAGGCAGTTGCATTTGACTGTTGAATTTGTTCATTTAAGCTTTGGGCTAAAGGATTCATTATTGCTTAACCTCTCTTTAAAAAAATTGTATGCCTATATATTATCTTCAATTATACCAAATATAAAGTGTTGTTGGTGAATTAACGAATAATATGTAAAATCTGCTACCAAAATACGAACATATGTTCTGTTTTTGTGTTAGAATATGTATAGGTCATCCTTCAGTATGATACTTTAGTCGAACGGAGGTGTAGTGTAATGATGTGGTGGCAAGAAGGGATGATGACACTTATTACAGGTGGCTTACTAATTATTTTTCGACTTTGGTTAGAACTGAAATGGAAAAATAAAAAATGATCCTACACACATAAATAACCCCAAGTCTGCTGGTACCAGACTTGGGGTTGTGTAGTATAATTCTGTGGATACACTTAAATAATATCATTGAACACAATATATCGCAATCAATAATCATTTTGATTGAATGGTTTTGTTGCGCTATTTTAGTTGAAAGTGATTAGTACCTTGAACTTTTGAAATTCAATAACTTATTAAAAAAATTTATATTTGTTATAATGTCGATGTTGAGGTGAAATAAATTGAAACATCTAACAAAAATATTTGTAGTACTTGCAATTATTTTATTTATTATTGGTTATTATTTACAAGCAACTAATCATGAAAGTCAAGGTATAAAATTATTATTAGCAGCGATTATGTTTATGATTTGTGCTTTTATAAGTAGAAGTAATGATTGACGTAAAAATAGTAAATAGGATTGACTGTTTAAAACGATTGTTTATGTTGACGCTACGGTTGTCACGTAGAGATTAAAGACATTCGTTTTAGCAGTCTTTTTTATTGAAGTAGACAATGCAAGATTAAATGGTAGTGTCATTTCATTTTATTCAACTGCTAGTAATACAATACTCAGTGTTATTTCTGAAGACTGGTTGATAATGAGACATGCATATTTACAAAACTGTGTATATTGTGTATATTGTATATATACAGAAGGCGATAGGGGGACGTTGATGAAAATAATTTTAAAAAACAATAGTGATTTTCCGATTTATGAACAGATTAAGCAACAAGTAAAACAAAATATTTTAAAGGGACATGTTGTTCCTGGAGAGCATTTGCCGTCAATGAGAGAACTTGCCAAAGATCTTCAAGTAAGTTTGATTACTACCAAACGTGCTTATGAAGATTTAGAGAAAGACGGTTTTGTTACAACAATTAGAGGAAAAGGGACCTTTGTTAAGGAGCAAGATAGTTCTATTTTAAAAGAGAAACAATTTTTTACCATTGAAAATTTGGTTAAAGAATTGGTTAATGAAGCGCAAGCAATCGAAATGTCACTTGAGGAACTTCAAGATATTTTAACGTTCATCTATGAGGAGGAATCATCATGAATGCCATAGAATTAAGTAATGTTAATTATTCAAGTGATCAGTTTAATTTAAAGAATATCTCTTTCAAAGTTCCTCAAGGTTTCGTCACTGGTTTTATTGGTAGAAATGGCGCTGGTAAAACCACAATAATAAGGTTAATTATGGATTTGTATCAACCACAAACTGGTGTTATTAGAGTATTAGAAGAGGATATGGCTCTCAATCCGATAGAGTTAAAGAATAGAATTGGGTTTGTTTACGCTGAAAATTATTTTAATGAGAGATGGACTACGAAGCAACTTGAAAAAATGATTGCCCCTTTTTATAGTAACTGGGATCATCAAGTATTTCAGTTTTATCTTGAAAAGTTCGATTTACCAATCAATAAATCAATAAAAACATTTTCAACTGGCATGAAAATGAAATTATCATTAGCAGTTGCATTTTCACATCATGCTGAATTGTATATTTTTGATGAGCCTACTTCAGGTCTTGATCCCTTAGCTAGAAATGAGTTATTGGAGATAATTCAGCAAGAATTAATTGATGAAAATAAAACAATATTCATGTCGACACACATTATCTCAGATTTAGAAAAAATAGCTGATTATATCATTCACTTAAGTGACGGTGAAGTTATCTTAAATGGTTCAAAAGAACAACTGTTACAAAGATATCAAGTTGTGAGTGGAGCCCTTGAAGATTTAGATGAAGAATTGGCTGCTTTGCTGATTTACGAAGAACATAAGCGTACGGGATTTATAGGATTAACAGAACATGCACAAGTATTTAAAGAAATTTTAGGTCATAAAGTGAATATCACTACACCTTCTATTGAGAACTTAATGGTTTATCTTGAAAAGAGAAAACCTAAATACCATGAAAACATCAAATTGATGGAAGAAGGTTTTTAAATGAAGGCATTGTTAATTAGGAATTTTAAATTACGACGATATACACTTATCATCTATGTTCTATTATTAACCTTATATCCTTTTTATATAATGCTTGACTCAACAAAGTTCTTTTACCTATTGCAATCTTTTATAAGTCCAACAATATTGATTATTTGGATTTTAGATGCTGGTCACTTATTTAGACTCAATCGTAGATTAGGTGGTAATGATTCATATTATTTTTATATGAGTTTACCAGTGTCAAAAAAACAATTGCTTAATGCCAACTATATTACATGCATTGTTTTAACATTAATTGGAACGCTTGTTATTAGTTTATATGCTTATGAAGCAAATGTGATTGAACCAAATTCAATCTATTTTTCAACTGCATATGCATTTGTCATATCTAACTTCTTGTCTATACCAATTGCATTTAGTCAATTTACAGAATTGCGTAGAGTCAAAGTGCCATATGGTATATACGTGTTTACTATTATCATTTTAGTTCCATTTTTATTTTCAATTGCAATAGTGTTGGTGAATTATTTTGTTCTAAGTCAATCATCATTCCCAGATTTATATTCATATATTTTAAATATTGGTTTTCTAATTATAAGCATTGTTATACTTATTGTTAATTATTTTAAACAGCTCAATAAAATAAATACTAGAAAATTTAAAGGAGGCAGTCGATGAAATTAGAACATATTACAAAAAAATACGGCTCAAATGTCGTTTTAAATGATATTGATTTTGACTTTGGCGATAGTAGAATTGTCGGATTAATAGGAAAAAACGGTGTTGGTAAAACAACCGTTATGAAAGTAATGAATGGTAATATTATTAAATTTGATGGAAAAGTAGACATTGATAATGCAGATAATATCGGTTTTTTAATTGAGCATCCTAAATTATATGATAATAAATCAGGATTGTATAACTTGAAATTATTTGCACAAGTATTAGGTAAGGGTTTTGATAAAGCATACACAGACAAAATTATAGATGCATTTGGTATGAGACCTTATATTAAAAAGAAAGTTAAGAAATATTCAATGGGGATGAAGCAAAAGTTAGCAATTGCAGTATCTTTAATGAATAAACCTAAATTTTTAATCTTGGATGAGCCTACAAATGGTATGGATCCAGATGGCTCAATTGATGTGCTGACTACAATTAAGTCTCTAGTAAATGAACTTGATATGAGAATTCTAATATCAAGTCATAAGTTAGAAGATATTGAATTAATTTGTGATAGAGCTGTATTTTTAAGAGACGGACATTTTGTTCAAGATGTAAACATGGAGGAAGGTGTTGCATCTGACACAACGATAGTTACTGTTGATCATAAAGACTTTGATAGAACTGAAAAATATCTTGCAGAGCATTTCCAATTACAAAATGTCGACAAAGCAGACGGACATTTAATGATCAATGCACAAAAAAATTATCAAGTTATACTAAAAGCATTATCTGAATTAGATATTTATCCGAAATATATTGAAACACGTAAAAGTTCATTGCGTGATACGTACTTCAATATAAATCAAAGAGGTGATAAATAATGAGAATTTTAAATTTAGTTAAGTATGATTTTTATAGTATATTTAAAAGTCCTTTAACATATTTAGCGATACTAGTCGTATCTAGTTTGATTGCAACTCAAAGTATACTTATGGCAAATTCGATGGATAACCCGAAACATATTATTGTCTATGGATCTGTATTTGCTGCAGCAAAATGGTTATTGTTAATAATTGGATTAATGTTTGTTGTTAAGACAATTACGCGTGATTTTTCACAAGGTACAATTCAACTATATATGAGTAAAGTTAAAACACGCGTTGGATACATTATTTCGAAAACAATTTCAATTATTTTAATTTCAATATTATTTGCAGTAATTCATTATGTGATTTTGATTGTTGTGCAGGCATCTAGTAATGGAAAAAATTTGGCGTTTTCTAAATATGTAGATAATTTATGGTTCTTCCTAATCTTTTTACTATTCTTTGGCTTGTTTTTATTCTTAATCACACTTGCATCACAAAAAACAGCAATGATATTTTCATTAGGTGTATTTTTAGTACTCATTGTACCGTTTATTAAACCTTTTATTACATTTATCCCAAGATACGGTGAAAAAGTTTTAGATGCTTTTGATTATATCCCTTTTGCTTACTTAACTGATAAAATGATTAGCTCTAACTTTGATTTTAGCAATTGGCAATGGGTAATTTCATTAGGTTCTATAGTGATATTCTTCATTTTGAATATCTTATATGTCGCTAAAAAAGACATTTAATAAAAATAATTTTGAGGTTGGGAATTTTAAATTTTCCCAACCTCAAAGTTTGTCTTATTGTAAATTTATTTATTTTCTAATTTATTTAGGATGGAATTATAAACTGCTTTCCAAAATGAAGCGTCAGTTTTATAGCGGTTTGATATAACTAAGTGTGTTTCTTTTTCTAAATCTGCATAGTCTGGATGATCTTTGCTCGGTAATTTATCAGAACGAACATCAGTTACAAATTTTTGGACTTCATTTGCTCTTGGTCCCCAAACTGTTTCTTGTTCGAATTGATCATTCAAGAATACGAAGATAGGAATTGCACGTGATTTACCATTTGTTAAATATTGATCGATCAGTTTTGTATCATCATCTCTATGGAACACGCGTACTTCTAAATTTAATGCTTCACTGATGTGTTTTAGAATTGGGAGATTCATCATTGCATCTCCACACCAGTCTTCAGTAATTACTAATACTTTAGAATAATTCATCTCTTTTATTTTTTTGATGCGTGAATCATCTTCTGGTAACTCAAATGATTGATAGATACTGAGAACGGTATCTTGATTTGTCTTCATTCCATCAATGTATTCATTTAAGGGTTGGCTATTTTTGAAATAAGTTTCTAAATTTGTCATTGTAAAAACCTCCTTTAGCATTTACAACATTATACCAATTTATAGTAATAAAAGGTAATGAAATAAATTAATTGCAAATTCTTTGTTAATTTTTGTTAAGGATGAAACGGGAAGCACCTTATGCTATATTTAAATAAGTACAAAGAAAGGGTGACATCAGTGCGTATTCAAAATCGCTGGGTTGTGTTTATATTATTTTTAATCTGTTCTTTTGGTGTATTAATTGGTTTATATCAATATCGTCATACGAAAACTGTGGATTTGTCTAATCTTGAAATAAACGATATTAAATTAAATGAGAAGTTTGATAAAAAAGGCTATGAAGTAAATAAAAAAATTAAGTTTGATCGTTTTAAATTTTATAACAGTAAAGCTCACCCTGACCTTACCGTTAAAGTGAGAGAAAAGGATAACATCGTTAAGGGGATAATATTAGTAAGAGATGAAAAGATACATACTAATTTTGATGGGGGAATTGGTTCGCCGATAAATAACGCGATTGAAAATCTTGGGTTCGGATATAAAAGAACAAAAGTTGGCAATGATTTCTCATCGGTAAAGTATATTGATAGAGATAACCATTTAAAATTAAACTTACTTTATCAAGATTTAGAAATTAAACGTATTGAATTTTTTAGTAAATAGCTTTAGGTCTTAAAGTTATAAAAAACGAATGAATAATTTTATTGGGATGAGTGACCTATATGAACAAGATTACTTATTTAAATGAATTAGAAACAGCACTTGATGCGCTACCTAGGCATTTAAGAGATCAAAAAATGTATGAATATGAACGTTATTTTTATGAGCAAGAACTTAATGGCGTTGATGAAGAGGAAATTTTAAAGAAGTTAAAAGACCCACAAGATGTTGCAGCTGAAACAAAAGCTAGAAGTGTTATTGATTATGCTGAATCTAAACCAACATTTGAAAATATTTCAAGAGCTGTTGCTGCTTCATTAAGTTTAGGCATTCTATCTATTTTTGTCATCCTTATACCAGTATCTATAGTTGGATTATTTGTATTAGCATTATTTTTAATATCACTTTTGCTGCTGTTTTGTCCAATTATTTTATTAGCATCAGCAATATCCAGAGGAATTGTAGACTCAATTAGTAATGTATTTTTTGCCATATCATATTCAGGATTAGGATTAGTATTTATCATTGTCATATTTAAGATTTTAGAATACATTTATCGTTTAATCTTAAAATATTTACTTTGGTATATTAAAACTGTCAAAGGAAGCGTTAGAAAATGAAGAAATTCTTTTTTATTGGGCTTTTAGTGTTTGTTGTCTTTTTTACAGCAGCAACCATTATTTGGTTCAGCTATGATAAAAACAAATATGGTACTAAACAATATGATAAAACATTCAAAGACGATGCTTTTGACAATGTATCTATAAATTTGGATAGTACAGAACTTCGTATAAAACGGGGGAATCAATTTAGAGTTAAATATGATGGTGACAATGATATATTAATTAATATAGTAGATAAGACGTTGAAGATTAGTGATAAAAGGTCTAAGACAAGAGGATATGCAATTGATATGAATCCTTTTCATGAGAATAAGAAAACTTTAACGATTGAAATGCCTGATAAAATGATTAAACGTTTAAATATATCGTCTGGAGCAGGAAGTGTTAGAATCAGTGATGTTGATTTAGAGAACACAAGTATTCAAAGCATTAACGGTGAAGTAGTTATTAAAAACTCAAATCTTGACGCACTAGATTCAAAGACAAATAATAGTTCTACTTATATTAGTAAAAGTAACATTAAAAATAGTAATATTAAAGTTGTTATTGGTACGCTACAAATCGACAAGAGTCAAATTAAACAATCCATATTTTTAAACGATCATGGTGACATTGAATTTAAAAACATGCCATCAAAAGTAGATGCAAAAGCTTCTACTAAACAAGGAGATATTCGTTTTAAGTATGATAGTAAACCTGAAGACACTATACTAAAGCTAAATCCGGGAACGGGTGATAGCGTAGTTAAAAATAAAACATTTACTAATGGTAAAGTTGGGAAAAGCGACAATGTTTTAGAATTTTATACGATTGATGGTAATATCAAAGTTGAATAAATAAAGGATGTAAGCACCGATATTAGGAAGCATAATTTCTCTAATATCGGTGTTATTTATTTGTTGGCAAAAGTTAAGTCGGTATCTATATTGCCAGTAAAGTGAGTGATATTAAGCTCTTGACCATCTAACCATGATTTGAAATCTATTATTTCTGGTGGCGCATTTTCTCCCAATGTAAAATATGCAGTTAATGTTTCAGGGTGATACATTGATGTATGGATGGTGCCAGACCAGCTTTTGAATAGTTTACTGTAAATTTCATACTGAGGATTATTGAATAACTTAAATGCTGTAGTCATATCTAAATTATCATTAGTTTGTGAAATGGTACGCGCCAGTCTTTCTTTAGATTCTTTTGTATAATTGCGATTTTCATGTGTTAATATTTCAAAATGATTTGTACATATATTATCATAACGAACATCTATTGATCTCGGCGTCACTTCAACAATTGCATGGTTCAATGATTTGTCCATCAGTATGTAGCTAAATGAGCTTCTGTGTGGTATTTCTTTCAATAATTGGATTGCTTCTGTTACATTTCGGCAATTTTCAAGAATTAGACGACCAATCATATAACATACAAAACCATTTGCTGGTTTCTTCCGGTGCATAAAGTTATAGCCCATAGTTAATCCTGACTCATTCATACCATCCATTCTTCCAGTTACCCTTGATACAGGACCAATTTGAGCTAAACCGCTATCTGTAGGTTGATATAGTAAGTAGCGACCATCATAAGTTGCAGGGTGGTAATCATAATTTCTAACCATGAAGTCTTTGCCTTGAAAGACCGTGCAACCACTTTCTTTTAAATCGGTAAAACGATAATGTCCAAAGTTTAAAATAATTTGGCGTGTTGGCATTTTGAGTATACTTTGTAGTCCCATTAATTCTTCCCATATTTGAGGTGCGTAAGTTTGGAATATTTGATAAGTTTCATTTACATCTATATCGAAACGTGGGACACGTTTTTTCCATTCTTTTTCTCGATTTTTTAGAAGAGGTGTTTGTTGAAGCCATTTACCAGTTTTAACACCTAACTCGAAATGTGAACCTCTAAAAGTCATAATATCTGATGTCACTTGTTGCATATCATCGGCCCCTTTCTTTTTAGTTGTAATATATTGTAAATAAATAGTAATCGTATGTATATTGAATGTCATGTTAAATAAAGTTATATTTTACTAAATGAAATATAAAATTGTTTGAGGTGATTTCTCGGTGTATAAGACTTATCAATCAGTTAAAACATATTTTTATAGATGGTGGGGATATTAAGTTAAAAACTTAAAATCATCTTATCATAAATAACAATCTTAAGTTAGCATTCACGATAATAGTCATTGTTAACATTAGCATATAAGGTCATGTCACGTTGAAACAGAGGTTCCTCGGCATTTTTGAAAATAATCATTAGCTTGCTCGCTATATAATTTGATGAATATATTTCGTAAAAGTGGGTATTTATTTAATGATTATTCTATATATGATAGTATAATGAAATGTAGATAGGTATTTAATTTAACAGAGGTGAAATTGAGATGTGGAATTTTATTAAATGTGTGTTTAAATTCGTATTTAGCTTAGTTGCTATTACAACATTAGTTGCTGGTGTTGGTGTAGTAGCATTTGCTTATATCTTTAAAAAAGATTTTGAAGATATTGAAAGAAAAACTAAAGAAATTATTTCTGATATCGAAAGTAAAAATAACTAATAACATTTAGGCAAGGACAATATAGATTGTTCTTGCCTTTAATTATGTTCAAAGCATTAAGGTAACAAGACAATATCTAAGATATCAAAGATAGAAATTTTTTGACGTTGTTGCTGATTGTAAACATAACCATCAATTTCATAATTAATAGCATCAATACGATAAATGGTTAAGCGTACTGAATCTACAAAGCCATTATTATAAAATTTAACTTCTACAGGTTGGGCATATTGTAGCGCCTCGTGTAGCCGAATGTTTAGCTCAGCCAATTGATCATCTGATAATACAGGACGTGTAATTTTGTTTTGGTCGATAATGTATTGTTGAATCGTTTCGAATTGTTCGGGTAATGTTGCAAAAGGTTATATATATATTGAAGAATATAGACTATTTTGTTTAAAATGAATCATATTTTAAGAAAAAATGAACAAAGTAAAAATATTAAATAGTCTTTTTTTATTACGTGTAATAAGTTTAATATGTATGATGTAAAAAGAGTTCGAATAGTGTATACTTATACTATTAAAAATTAGAAATGAGATTATTATGAAAATAGTAGAAGTAAAATCTAAGAATGGTATCAATTTTATGATTTTAGATGGTAATAATGAACCTATAGTAGATGCAGTAAGATATTTGAAGTATCTGGATAGTGTTAATAAAAGTTTAAATACCAAGAAAACCTATGCCTATGCACTAAAAAAATTTTTTGTTTACTTAGAAAGTAAAAAGATATGCTATAAAGAAGTTAGTTTTGATAACTTTGTTGATTTTATAAGATGGATGAAAACACCTTTTGAATATGAGAATGTCCTCTCTTATCACCGAAAAGGAAAAAGCATTAGTCCTAAGACAATTAATCTGACTATTACTGTAGTATCTAATTTTTATGATTATCTCTATAGGAGCAAAAAATTAGATGTTAATTTCTATGATTTTATACATACGGAAAGTAAATACTCTAAAAAATATAAAAGTTTCATGCATCACGTAAACAAGGACTATGGAATGTTGAAAAATATTTTGAAAGTAAAAGAACCAAAGAAAAAACTAGAAGTGTTAACCAATGTTGAGGTTAAGAAATTATTAGGAGCAGCTAATAATATTAGAGATAAATTCTTAATACAATTATTATATGAAACAGGATTGCGTATAGGTGAGGTATTATCATTACGCATTGATGATATCAAATTTGATTTTAGAAAAGGTCACCAAATAGTTTTGAAAAATAGATTTAATAGCAATGGTACTTATTTAAAAACTGGTGAAAGAAAAATATTTATTTCTCAATCGTTAATTGATTTATATGACGATTATGTGTACGAAATAATTGACGAACTTTCCATATGTTCTGATTATCTTTTTGTAAAAATAAAGGGTAGAAATGTAGGAGAAGCTATGCATTATAGTGATATATATTCATTATTTAAAAGGCTAAAACATAAAACATCTATAAATGTTCACCCCCATTTATTTCGCCATACACATGCAACTGTTTTTTATAATGAAACTAAGGATATTAAACAAGTTCAAGAAAGACTCGGTCATAGTAATATACAAACGACTATTAATTTATATGTTCATCCCACTGAAGAAGATATACGTGAAGATTGGAATAAAGTTAAGCATCAATTTCAAGTTTTTAATAAAGGGGAATAACTATGTCAATACCAATTAATTTACCTACAAACAGTACTATGATTAATGAATTATGTACATTACAAAGTAGAACTATAAACATAAAAGGAGAAGTGCTAATAACTGAAATATATGATGATTACTTTTTAAAAAATGATGAATGGCACATTTCAGCTTTTAACAAGTTCGAGCAATTTCAAGATAGTATCAAGAACTATAAAGACAAAAGAAAAAATATTTTCTTTAGGATTAAAAGTGAAAATTTGAATTTAGAATTTAAATACCTTTTTTTGAAACTTATAGTTAAAGAGGATTGGTCTTTATCTAATGTATTTAATACTGGAGCAGTGAAACTTAACAAGATTGCTGAGTTCTTTAATGAAGTTTATCCAAATTTAAATTCTTTACTAGATTGTGATATTAATATGTTAGAAAAGTACTGGTTTAGTTGGTTGACTAAAAATAATATACCTATAAAAAGAAAATCATCAACAATAGTTTTTGGTGATTATGAACATAAAAGTGGACTAGCTTCTTTTTTAAAGAATATGTATATTAATCTAAATAAATTTATTGATAAGCGAGAAGAATGGGAAAAAGATAAATGGGATATTAGAAATTTAGAAAAATATGGATTGAGTTATAATAAAACACTAACTGGTAATTATTTGAACTTTGAAAAAATTGAGTCAATTAAAATGCGAGAATTAGCAAAAAAATATTTAAAAAATCGTTTGATAACTGGTGATATAGCATTTGCTACAGCAAGATTTTATATAAGAGTTTTGACTAGGTTTTTTCAAAATATATCTAAAAATAAAGAAACAAGGAATAGTTTAAATGAACTAGATAGATGTCATATCGAAGCATATATAGAATTTTTATTTGAATATGCTAATAGTAAAAATGTGCAAAGTTCTAGGAACTTCGTTAGAGAAGAATTAAAAGCAATTAGAAGGTTCTTAAATGATATTGCTAGTCAAAATTATGATATAGCCCCCTCTGAAGATATACGTTTTTTAATTTATCCTCAAGACTTTCCTAAGCGCGAAAAGAAAAATAGTAGCCAAATTGATTATATCCCAGATTTTGTATTGGAACAGCTTTTTGAGCATATAAATGATTTGCACAAAGATTTAATACCTGTAGTTTGGATAGCTTTTAAAACAGGACTAAGAATTTCTGATGTATTAACATTAAAAAATAATTGTCTTGCAAAAGTTAATGGAAAGTTTTCAATAATTACTGATATTGCTAAAACTTTTGTTAAAGGACATAGGATACCAATCGATAATGAATTAGCTGATATAGTAGCAGTTTTAATAGCCAATTCTAAAATTAAAAGTACAAAAGATAACAACCCTAATAATTATATTTTTGCTATTCATAAAGGAAAAAGAAAAGGAATGCCCTTTACACAGCATATGGTCAGAGCACACTTAAATCATTTAGCAAAAACAAAAAATATTCTTGATGAACAAGGTGAAGTCTTCCATTTCAAAACTCATCAGTTTAGACATACCTATGCAGTGAAATTGTTAAATGGTGGAGCAGATATATTAACCATACAAGAATTATTAGCACATTCCTCACCAGAAATGACACTCAGATATGCTAAGTTACTTGATGATACAAAAAGAAAGGCTTTTGAATCAGTTATTGATCAAGGGGCTTTTAGTTTTGATGTTGACGGTAAAATTAAAAATATACAGCATAGTAGTGAATTATCAGAAAAAGCATTGAATTCTTTATGGCAAGAACATAAATTAAACGCAATGGACAATCCTTATGGTACTTGTCATGCTAGATTGAGCGGTGATTGTCCATATATGGAAGCTCCGCCATGCTTAACTTGTAATTCTGGGAAACCATGTAAGGATCTAGCTATTGGATTTTCTGATTTAGATGTTGAAAAATATGAATTACATATCAAATCAACGGTCAAATCTATAGAATTAGCTAAAAATAATAATAGACAAGATATGGTTGAAAAACATACTAATATATTAAATAAATATGAAGAAATATTAGGTAATATAAAAGATGGAAACATTATATTCGGGAGAAGTAATAGAATAAAAGTATAGAGGTTAAGATGGGAAAATTTAATAGATGTCAATAGCGGTTTAAAAATGCTGTTTTATGGCGGTTTGAAAATGTCGTTTTTTAGCGGTTTAAGATTGTCGTATATTTAATGATTTTTCGGTTTTATAATCTTTTAATCGATATGATTCTCCAG
>NZ_JACVZO010000117.1:0-434 GCF_017151845.1 Staphylococcus sp. EG-SA-17 | reverse complement strand
GTCACGGCCTGTTGGACATAGAAGCGTGTCGGTGAGATACAGACTTGACCCGCGTTGCGCAGCTTCTGCGCGGCCAATGCGTCGGCGGCGGCGTCAATGTCGGCATCGTCGAAGACCAGAACGGGCGCGTGGCCGCCGAGCTCCATAGTGGTTCGCTTCATGTAACGCCCGGCGAGACCAGCAAGATGCTTGCCGACCTCGACGGAACCCGTGAAGGACAGCTTGCGCACGTGCTCATGTGCCACGAGGCGTTCGGAAATATGGGCCGGGTCGCCCCAGACGAGATTGAGACAGCCGTCGGGCAGTCCCGCCTCCTGCATCAGCCGTCCGATCGCCATCACAGCGGAAGGCGTCTCGCCCGGTCCCTTGATGACCATCGTGCAGCCGGACGCGAGCGCCGCCGCAACTTTCCGGATCGCCTGGCTGAACGGAAA
>NZ_JACVZO010000116.1:0-434 GCF_017151845.1 Staphylococcus sp. EG-SA-17 | reverse complement strand
GCGTTAGAAAATGTCTTAGTCAAATTTGGTAAAGAACAAGAATTGACACAAGAGAAAGGCAAAGAATCACACACACAAGAACCTTTAAAAAAAGAAAAGAAAGCAACCTTAGACGAGCGACTGAAAGAAGCGAAAATCAAAGCAGATAAGCTCAATGCTGAACGAAATAGTGAAAAAGACGCTGTGAAGTCTAAAAGTAAGGGGCAAGAACGATGAAAGCAAAAAAAGGTTTTTGGATTGCTTGCGGGATTCTGACTTCTTTAGCTTTTTATGTTGGCGCACGATTGACGTTGATTTATCGAGGGTTGCCGAATCAATCACTAGATAATGCGGTTCAAAATGTTTTAGATACATTAGACAAATTTTTACCTACTATCCAACAACAACCTTTTCTTTTTTCTTTTCCTAAAGAAGCCTTAATCGGCGGTCTAGTC
>NZ_JACVZO010000115.1:0-435 GCF_017151845.1 Staphylococcus sp. EG-SA-17 | reverse complement strand
TTACTGCGTAGTTCCTTGATTTCGTTTCTTAGTTCCTTAATTTCTTGTTGTAGCTGTTTTACTATCTGATCATCTGCAAATGCTACATCTGCTGAAGGAACAGAAGTAGACGGTAGCTGTGCAAGTTTGACTGTAGCGACTTCCAAATAAATAGCGGCACTATTGGTAAAACGAATTTCATTTTGAGTATCGCTCAAAATCTTTATCATTGAAAACAGCTGATCCGCTGAAACAGTGTGTGTCAATGCTGTAAATGTACTTCTGATCGTACTAGATTGTTCCTCAACTAGGTTAGGTGCTTGCTGATACATCAGCAAGTCACGGCAGTATTGTAACATCTCCTCTAGAAAGCGACGTGATTCTTTGCCGGCTGCGAGAATTTGGTTCAATGTTTCCAATGCTTCTGGTACTTCTTTTTTCACGCAAGCACTCAAG
>NZ_JACVZO010000114.1:0-435 GCF_017151845.1 Staphylococcus sp. EG-SA-17 | reverse complement strand
GCTCAGCCCCTTCCAGATCCAGATGGCGTCGGCCGCGACGATCCTGGTCGTCACGTTCCTCAACCTCGCATCGGTGCGCGTCAATGGCTGGATCGCAAGCGCTGTCACGGCCCTTAAGATCGTGCTGGTCGCCGGCATTGGCATCGCCGCCTTCCTTTTCGGCGGGCCTTTATCAAATCTGGCAGCAAGCACCGTGCACGGCGTCTGCGAGGGCGTGCCGGAGACGGCGCGACTGGGCCTCGCCGGCTTCGGCGCCGCAATGGTCGGCGCGCTCTGGGCCTATAATGGCTGGTCGGACCTCAGCATGGTGGCCGAGGAAGTCCGTGATCCCGACCGCACCATCCCTCGGGCAATCATCGGCTCGAGCCTGCTGATCATTGCGCTCTACCTGCTCGTCAACCTCGGTTACTTCCTCGTGCTGAGCCCCGCCCATAT
>NZ_JACVZO010000113.1:0-435 GCF_017151845.1 Staphylococcus sp. EG-SA-17 | reverse complement strand
CTTTCGAACACTAGCGATTATTTCTTATGAATTCAAGCTTATTTAAAACTCTTTATTCACTCGGTTTTGCTTGGTAAAATCTATATTTTACTTACTTATCTAGTTTTCAATGTACAAATAATGGTGGAGACTAGCGGGATCGAACCGCTGACCTCCTGCGTGCAAAGCAGGCGCTCTCCCAGCTGAGCTAAGCCCCCAAATAGGTATTAAATTAATGGTGGGCCTAAGTGGACTCGAACCACCGACCTCACGCTTATCAGGCGTGCGCTCTAACCAGCTGAGCTATAGGCCCATTAATTTGAATGAACAAACATTCAAAACTGAATACAATATGTCACGTTATTCCGCATCTTCTGAAGAAGATGTTCCGAATATATCCTTAGAAAGGAGGTGATCCAGCCGCACCTTCCGATACGGCTACCTTGTTACGACTTC
>NZ_JACVZO010000112.1:0-436 GCF_017151845.1 Staphylococcus sp. EG-SA-17 | reverse complement strand
TTTTTATACCACTTCAACTCCATTGTTCAGATATAAGATAGGCGACTCAGTAGAATTATATGAAGAATTGCCTGAAAATTACACGCAAAGTGATATAAAAATAAAAAGAATCATTGGAAGAAATAATGACTTTTTACAATCAAGTGAAAGAGGCATTATCACAAATGTATATCTATCAACAGCAATAAGAGAATTAGGAAATAATGTAATCGATTCACAATTTGTTCAAAATAACTTGGATTTAGTCGAAGTTAATTTAGTCGTTTCAAAGGGTGCAAGTAAACGCAAAATTGAAGCAATTCTAGAAAAGCAACTTAAAGCAAGATTTGGTAATAAAACTCAGTTTAATTTTAACTTTGTAGATAGCATCGAACGTACAAAAGGTGGAAAAAAAAGATTTATGATAAATAATTTGAAGTAAGGAGAAAAAAAGAAT
>NZ_JACVZO010000111.1:0-438 GCF_017151845.1 Staphylococcus sp. EG-SA-17 | reverse complement strand
TTTTTAGTGCGCCTGGCATGGGCAACAACTTGACGGTGAAAGTCCGTTACAGGCTTGGTAGTAGGAACTGTTAGCGAAAGACAAGGGTGTCCATTGTGAAGTGGAATCTGAAGGAAGTCGGACGCAAACACTCGCATTGACGAACAGAAACATCATAATAAGGCCATATAAAACGGATGAGTCTGCTAAACAAGATGAAGTCCAATACTACCCGAATTTTATATGGTAAATGATGCGATGAGATGAGTGGAAAGTGGTTGCGCCTTACCCAGGGAGGTCTCATTAGCGGTGCACATACCGTAGTAACAACGAATAATGAGAAGTCAGCAGACGTCATAGTAGGGAAAATGTACCGAAGGACGGAACAATATTCATACAAAGTAAAGAATGGAGGTTATAGATTTACATCATGCAGAAAACAACGAACTAGTTGGCAAC
>NZ_JACVZO010000110.1:0-439 GCF_017151845.1 Staphylococcus sp. EG-SA-17 | reverse complement strand
ATAAAAGTCAAATTGCTTAAATATGGTATACTATACGTAATTTAGGAGGTTAAAGATGACGACTCCAAAACCCCTTTTTAGCTTCCGTTTCTTCACTCTTTTCTTCTATATCACTATCATTGTCATTTGGATTAGCTGAAACGTCTTCTCTTTGTGCTTCTTCACCTTGTGTACTTTCGTCGCTTTGACTTCCAGATATATCCTTATATTGAATCTCTGTTTCTTTAGTTTCTTCCTGATCTCGGTTAATATTTACAGGACTAGTAGTATATGTTTTTTCTTGTGCATCAACGTTTTGTCTAGCGTTAGTAGATGTATCAAAGGGATAATTAAGGTGTTTTTCTTTTTCTAATTGATTTTCTAATTTTTGAATCTTTTTATTACTCTCTAATGCCAGAACTTGCTGATTCTCAAGCAATTTTAATCTTTCTTGCAACTC
>NZ_JACVZO010000109.1:0-440 GCF_017151845.1 Staphylococcus sp. EG-SA-17 | reverse complement strand
ATAGTTATCCAAGTAAAACGTAACTAAGATGAAGGACGAAACTAGAAATTTCATCCTTCATCTTAATTCTTAGACATAGCAATCAATTAATATTTTCCACTGAGTCTCTTCTTTCTCTCACTCTCACTGGTTTACTTACCCATAAACGATTTGATTAAAGCCATTTTTCAATTCATTATTCGCTGTCTCGTTAAAGTAAAGATAATTAGCGGGATTTCCCTGATGTTGTTGTGTAACCAATACTTTTGGCTGATTTTGCTGAAACCCGAATAGATAGACGTGCTTTTTCAGATATGGTTCTGTCTCTGCATCGGAATAGACGGCTGTGATTTGATAGTCTGCTTGACCTGTCCCACTTTCTGACCATTCTGCAGAAACAGGCACTCCACCAATAGCCATCTTCCACTCCCCGTTCAAAATAGCTTGAGGGACTTTAAGAC
>NZ_JACVZO010000108.1:0-441 GCF_017151845.1 Staphylococcus sp. EG-SA-17 | reverse complement strand
AACCGTGATGATCAAAGCGTAAAAAATAACACGATTGATGCTAAAGAACCTACTGGGTCTCGCTCTGAATTAGAACGTGAAATTGAGTCACTTAAACGTAATTTCTTTAATATTATTGATTATGGCAAGCAAGTTAAAAATGATGGTGTCTCATATGGTAGCGAAATTGGTGATGAATTTAAAACACTAATTGGTGATTTTAAATCGGATATTAATCCTAATATCGAAAAATTACAATCACACATTGAAAATCTACAAAATCGTGGCGAAGAAATAAGTAATACTTTTTCAAAAGATAATAAATAAAGTTTTAATCATTAGATTAAACTGTGATACGGGAGTGGCGTTGAATTCATTATGAATATTTCGCTACTCTCTTTATTAATGCCAAAATTGACTTGACTGTTTTTACTGATAGTTAGATAATACGTAGCGTATATA
>NZ_JACVZO010000010.1:0-87997 GCF_017151845.1 Staphylococcus sp. EG-SA-17 | reverse complement strand
GCCAAAGATTAAAAAAATTAAATGCCACACTTACAATTGAAACAGTAAGAGGACAAGGCTATAAGGTGGAGAATCATGTTTAAAACACTCTATGCTAGAATTGCGATTTATTCCATTACGGTTATTTTATTTAGTGCATTAATAAGTTTTGTATTAACAAATGTTTACTATCATTATAATTTAAAAGCATCTAATGACGCGAAAATCATGAAGACGCTTAAAGAAGCAAGACAATATGAACAATCAGCTAAACCAACGCACATTCAACAATATTTCAAACATTTAGGGCAAATGAATTACCAAATAATGACCGTTGATCAAAAAGGTCATAAGACATTTTATGGGGAGCCGTTTAGAGAAGATACTTTATCACAAAATGCTATTAACAACGTATTAAATAATAAAGATTACCATGGTATTAAAGATAAACCATTCGCATTATTCGTAACTGGATTTTTCGACAATGTAACAGATAATACTGTTGGTATTAACTTTAAGACAAAAGACGGTTCAATAGCAGTATTCATGCGCCCAGATATTGGAGAAACATTTAGCGAGTTTAGAACATTCTTAGCCGTCTTGTTAATGTTGTTATTATTTATCTCGATTTCATTAGTTATCGCATCAACCTATTCAATCATTCGTCCAGTAAAAAAGTTAAAGCTAGCGACCGAACGCTTAATTGATGGTGATTTTGAAACACCTATCAAACAAACACGCAAAGATGAAATTGGAACATTACAGTATCACTTTAATAAGATGAGAGAGTCATTGAGACAAGTTGATCAAATGAGGCAGCATTTTGTACAAAATGTATCTCATGAAATCAAAACACCATTAACACATATTCATCATTTATTAAGCGAGTTACAACAAACTTCTGATAAAACATTACGACAACAATATATAAATGATATTTATACCATTACAACGCAACTGAGCGGATTAACAACTGAATTGTTGCTCTTATCCGAATTAGATAATCACCAACATTTATTATTCGATGATAAGATTCAAGTCGATCAACTCATTAAAGATATTATTCGACATGAACAATTTTCTGCTGATGAAAAGTCGTTAATCATTTTAGCTGACCTAGAATCAATCGATTTCCTAGGAAATCAACGTTTGTTACATCAAGCATTAAGTAATTTATTAATAAATGCTATTAAGTATACAGATGTTGGTGGTGCCATTGACATCGCTTTGCAACATAGTCACAACAACATCATTTTCACAATAAGTAATGATGGTTCACCAATTAGTCCACAAGCTGAAGCACGTTTATTTGAACGTTTTTATAAAGTGAGCAAACATGATAATAGCAATGGTTTAGGTCTTGCAATTACAAAATCCATCATTGAATTGCATCATGGTACAATCCAATTCACACAAAGTAACGAGTATGTAACCACCTTTACTATTACACTGCCAAATAATTCACATTAATCTCTACCTCCTGAAAAAACATTTCTGTTTTTATTACAGGAGGTATCTTTTATATTAATTAACGCTTTCTAGCCACTTAACATTTAATTTCTACCATTCAACAAAATTTAAATATATCGATGGTCATTTATGGTTTAATAATTTTGAAGGAGGCATTAACCTATGATGAAACTCAATTTATTTATCAATGCAACTGAGACGGAATCTTATATTGATATACATGCACCTAAAATGAATGATCACGTTCAAAGTATTATTAATGCAGTCAATGATTTAGACAAATCACATACATTAGTCGGATACATAGACAAAGAAATCCATATCATTAATGTATCAGATGTTATAACATTCCAAGTTATTAATAAAAATGTAACAGCCATTACAAGCAATCAAAAATTCAAACTAAAATTACGACTTTATGAACTAGAAAAACAGTTACCACAACATTTCATTCGTATTTCCAAATCAGAAATCGTCAACAAGTATTACATTGAAAAATTATTATTAGAGCCAAATGGACTTATACGTATGTATCTTAAAGATGCACACTACACCTATTCTTCTAGACGTTATTTAAAATCTATAAAGGAGCGCTTATCAATATGAAAAATTTGAAAAACTCATTATTTATTAGCTTAATCATTGGTTTGTCCCTTTCACTGTTCTTTAGTATGTTATTTGCAGACGGCAAATATTATCCACTGAACCCACAATCAACTATTGGCATATTGTATTATAATCATTTCACAGAAACTACCGTAATGTTGATTTCTATCATTTTATGGTTACTCATAGGCGTCGTCTTTTTCCTTGGAGATTTTATCTTTAAATACACAGATTGGGGCATTACTAAAGCAACTATAGTGCATTTCATAACAACGTATGTCGGATTCTTACCTTTAGCAATACTTGCCGGTTGGTTTCCACTAACAATAAATTCCCTAATCATATTTACAATTATCTTTATTGTGGTTTACACATTGATTTGGATTATTCAATTCTTTAAAAACAAGAACTACGTAGACACTATTAACGAGCAACTGAAACAATTAAAATGATTTTTATTAAAATTATAAAAGCTATACATTGCATTAAAGTAGTCTCTTCTGCAATGTATAGCTTTATGTTGTATTTATTTTAAATACGCATGAACTGAATAATATGTTTTTACTATTTTCAAATTAAATTGTAACTGCAACTGTCCTTTACAACATCAACTTATCATGATAAAAACCTAACGAAATGCATTTTCAAATATTTTATTCATAATTTCTGCTACTTCTTTAGGACTCTCTTTATATCCTCGTTTGACCCAATCTTGTAACACACCAATGATTGCATTACTCATAAAAATAAGTAAAAAATACTTTTCCTTCGTCGTTAACATTTTTGTATTTAATACTGGTACAACATTAATTTCGATACGTTGTTGTAGTGATTTTTTTATGACTTGATGTAATTTATAAGCACTCTCATCACCTAATAACATCAATATGAGCTGTCCTTCACTTAGCCAATAATAAATCATCCTTTTAAAAAATACTGCTTGTGTCATAGGCCTCTCTTTAATGAACTTCTTTTTAGCAACTTTTAACAATGTATTAAGATAGCTGTATATAAAATCATCTTTAGTTTTGTAATGTGTATAAAAGGTTGTCCGACTTATTTGACTCTTTTCACATATATCTTTAACAGTTATATCATTATATGCCTTCATTTTTAATAGATTTACCATTCCATCATGTATGCGATTTATCGTTTTCGTTACACGACTATCCGTAAAAGCTGTTTGATCCATATGCCCCACCTTTTTTCTGAACACTAAAAGCAAATATGTTCACTATCTGTTAATATTTTATTCGCAATCTTAATATACGCTTAAGATGATATATAAATAAAGTGAAATGTATCTCAATTTAGGAGGGGTTGTCATGGACGCAACTATAGCGAAGTTGGATAAAGTTGTAAAAACGTATAACAAGCATCACGTATTAAACGAAATTAGTATGTCAATCAATAAAGGTGAACTGCTAGGGTTAATAGGTCCTAGTGGTTCTGGTAAAACAACAACAATAAAGTGTTTACTAGGTATGGAAAAAGTAGATTCGGGATCTGCAGAAATTTTCGCTCATAAGATGCCTAATCGCAAAGCTTTAAATCGATTAGGCTATATGGGGCAAACTGATGCATTATACGAAAACTTAACTGCTTATGAAAACCTAGAGTTTTACGGTCGTTTGTCAGGACTGAAAGGAAATGTATTAAAAGATAATATTGAAAAAAATATCGTTCTAGTGAATTTAGAGCAAGCGTTAAATAAAAAAGTTGCACAGTTTTCAGGAGGCATGAAACGCCGATTATCTTTAGCAATAACATTGTTGGCCGAACCAGAATTAATCATATTAGATGAACCAACTGTAGGCATTGACCCTAAATTGCGCCAACAAATATGGCAACAATTCAAGCAAATGACCAAAGACGGAAAGAGTGTCGTCATCACAACACATGTTATGGATGAGGCGGAACGTTGCGATAAAGTTGGACTTATTGTCGACGGAAGAATATTTGCTATAGATACGCCAACCAATTTAAAACAAAGATTTAATGTAGATACAATTGAAGCGGTATTTATTAAAGCTGAGGAGGTTCGTCAATCATGAAAATTTTAGCTATTGTTAAACGGGTATTAAAAGAAATGTTACGTGATAAACGTACTCTTGCGCTGATGTTTCTAGCACCAATTTTAATATTGACGCTTATGTATTTTATTTTTAACGGTGATGAAAACGATTTGAAAATCGGTATCGATACATCTGTTTCATCAAATATAACAAAACAATTGCCATCATCCGACATAAAAACTCAAACGTTCCATTCTCATGAAAATATCAGATCTAAAATCGAGAATAATCATCTTGATGGTTATATTTACCAAGAAAATCAAACATTACATGTCATTTATACAAATGAAGACCCTAACAAATCTAATATGATCAAACAAATGATTGGCAAAGCTATACAACAAGATAAAATAAGCAGTATAAAGCATCTAATTGAAAAAGCACCTCCGACCATGAAAGCACCAAACAAACAAGATATTAAGATTTCGCATTCCTATTTATACGGTAATTCTGATAGTACTTATTTCGATAAAATGTTTCCAATACTAATGGGCTTCTTTGTATTTTTATTTGTATTTCTAATTTCAGGTATAGCTTTATTACGTGAACGTACAACAGGTACGTTAGAACGTGTATTATCAACTTCAATTCGTCGAAGTGAAATCGTCCTTGGTTATCTGATTGGCTATGGTATATTCGCAATCATTCAAACATTAATCATAGTCCTATTTTCAATATATTTATTGAACATTAATTTAGCAGGTAGCTTATGGTATGTAATTTTGATTAATATTTGTTTAGCTATTACAGCATTATCTATGGGGATTTTCATTTCAACGTTTGCTAATTCTGAGTTTCAAATGATTCAATTTATTCCACTAGTTGCTGTACCTCAGGTATTCTTTTCAGGAATTTTCCCACTTGAAAATATGCCTGATTGGCTAGGTAACATCGGCTATCTCTTCCCTCTTCGATATGCTGGTGATGCTTTAACTAATATTATGATAAAGGGGCAAGGTTGGAGTAATATATGGTTCGATTTACTAATTCTAATGATTTTTATCATAGTCTTTATTATCTTAAATATTGTTGGTTTAAAACGATACAGACAGGTATAAATGCTACAAAACTTTTAAATGACTTCAATCAAGATAAGCTTCTAAATATAAAGCACTGATAATAAAAACAACCACTAAAAAACGGTAATGTCTATCGCATTAAAAAAGACATTACCGTTTCGTTTATTATTTAACTTGTAAATACTTAGTTACTTCTTCATTAATTTTGTGATATAAATCCTCATGATCTGTTAAGCGATAACCAAATGACGGCACCATTTCTTTAATCTTTGGTTCCCATCCTTTGAATTCATCACGATAGCATCGCTGTAAAACATCAAACATAATATCTACAGCTGTTGACGCACCAGGTGATGCACCAAGTAATGCAGCTAATGTGCCATCATCTGACGTAATGACTTCGGTACCAAATTGTAAGTTACCTTTAGAATCCTCAGTATCCTTGATTACTTGGACACGTTGCCCTGCTGTAATCACTTCCCAATCTTCATTTTTAGCATTTGGGAAAAAGACTCTTAAATCATCCATACGCTCATCATTAGATAACATCAATTGTGACACTAAATACTTCGTAAGACTCATTTCTTTGATACCTGCAGATAACATCGTCACGATATTATTTGGTTTAACCGATTTAATTAAATCCATATGTGAACCTGTTTTTAAAAATTTAGGTGAGAAACCTGCAAATGGACCAAATAACAATGAACGCTTGCCGTCTACAAAACGTGTATCTAAGTGCGGCACTGACATTGGTGGCGCACCCACTGCTGCTTTTCCGTACACTTTAGCATGATGACGATCAATCACTTCTTGATTTGTACAGCGCAGGAATAATCCACTTACCGGGAAACCACCAATATGTTTTGATTGTTTAATTCCAGTCTTTTGGAGTAATGGTAAACTCGCACCGCCAGCACCAATAAATACAAAATCAGATTCATATGTTGTCGTTTCGTTAGTTTCTAAATCTTTAACTTTAACTAGCCATGCCCCTGATTTCTGTTTCTTGATGTCTAATACATTCTGCTTATATTGAATTTCCACACCACGTTGTTCTAAATTATCAAATAACTTTGCAGTTAACGCACCAAAGTTAACATCTGTACCAGTTTCATCATAAGTTAAAGCAATTGGTTCATCAGACTTACGACCTTCAATCATTAACGGTACCCAAGATTTCATTTCTTCTTCATCTTGCGATAATTTCATTTTTTCGAATAAAACACTTTTCTTTAACGTTGCAACACGACTTTTTATAAAAGCTACATTATCTTCGCCAATGACAAAACTCATGTGTGGCACCGCTTGAATAAAGCGATCTGGGTTATCTAATTGTCCTGTTTTAACTAAATATGCCCAAAACTGCTTTGAAATTTGGTACTGCTCATTTATCTTAATTGCTTTACTACAATCAACTGTGCCATCCTTACCTTCTTTTGTATAGTTCAACTCGCAAAGTGCTGAATGCCCTGTACCGGCATTATTCCATACATTTGAACTCTCTTCGCCAGGTTGTGCTAATTTTTCAAACACTTTAATATTTTTCTCAGGTGATAATTCTTTAAGTAATGTTCCTAATGTTGCACTCATAATACCGCCACCAATTAAGATGACATCTGTTTTGCTATGTTGTGTTGTCATAACAAATACAGTCCCCCTTTTTAAAATGAATAATGGAACGTTCGACAAATACGACATATTAATACCACTTTGAATCAATAAGTGTCTCAATAGGCTCCCATAGTGATGCTCTATTACTATCTACTATGTATATTAATATTTTATAATAACGAAACTACTTTAATTATATACTTTATGTGCGATAGCACAAAGACAAAACCACAAACCTTAACAGCTATCAACCAATTTAATTTGATTGCTGATTACTCACTCTTCATTTTAACATAAAGCTCTACCATTATTATAATGTCAAACTTCTTTCATTAATAATCCATTAAAAAAAGATGAGATGTTAGAAAACATCTCACCCTCTGTATATTTATATTTTGAAATACGTTTTTTTATAGTAATGACAAGATGAAAGTCCAAATACAGATGAATATTAGTAAACATACACTGTATTTCAATGTCATTTTTAATAATTCTGATTCCTTACCAACTTGTTTTACTGCTGCAGTTGCAATTGCAATTGATTGTGGTGAAATCAATTTTGCCGCTACACCACCAACTGTATTAGCAGATACAAGAAGTGAACCACTTGTTCCAATTTGTTGTGCAACAGAAGCTTGAATTGGTGCAAATAATGAGTTGTTATTTACAACTGATCCTGTCATAAACACACCTATCCAACCTAAGATTGGTGATAGAACTGGGAAGACATTACCTGCTTTAGCAATACCTTGACCCATTGCTGCACTTAAACCACCATAAGTTGTGATTTTAGAAATTGCTAAGATGAAACAAATTGTAAGGACTGGTAACCATAATTCTTTAAATGTAACACCGAATAATCTACCTGCATCTTTAAAGTTAACCTTTTTAGACATTAAAATTGTAATAATAATAGTTAATAAAATAGCTGTACCTGTTTGTCCAATAATATTTAAAGTCAAAACTAATGGTTTATGTGTAACTTCACTGACTGTTCCAGGTAAGTTGTATTTAAATACTAATGATGATAAAGCACCATTTGGTAAGAATAAGTTTTTAAAGAATGGCGCACTCCAAATCATTACAATGACTGTTAATACAATGAATGGACTCCATGCATGTAATACTGCTTTTGCAGAATGTGCTTTTGCAGGTTCAATTTCTTCATCTTTATTAACACGATAAATGTGTTTTGGTTGGAATTTTTTAGAAAATACTGCTAATGCTAACATTGTTAATAACGGTGGAATAATATCTGCTAATTCAGGTCCACTGAATACTGTTAATAATCCTTGAGTAAGTGTATAAGTGATTGAAACTACTAAAATTGCTGGTAATGTTTCTTTAACACCTCTAAAACCATCAATAATAAAGATAAGTAAGAATGGAATAATGAAATTTATGATTGCCAATGTTAAAGTTGCTGATTGAGAAACACCTAATACTGAAACATCTCCAGGTAATTTCAACGTTTCTACAACACCTACAGGGATACCAATCGCACCAAAAGCACCAGACGCTGCATTTGCGACTAAACATAACATCGCAGCTTTTAATGGATTAAATCCTAATTGTGTTAATAAAAGTGCACAAATTGCAATTGGTACACCAAATCCTGCTGCACCTTCTAAAAATGCGTTGAATGCAAATCCAATAAGTAAAACTTGAATACGTTGGTCTTGTGAAATATTTGTAATACTATCTTGAATTGTTAAAAATTGTCCAGATTCAACAGTAATTTTGTATAACAATACTGCCATCATAACGATATAGCCAATCGGAATGATACCTTGGAAGAAACCTTCGACTACTGCACCAGAAGCGATACCAACTGGCAATTTGAAAAATGGTATTGCAATTAGTAATGTTACAACAAGTGTTGTAATGGCTGCATAAATACCTTTCATTTTAAAAACAGTTAAACATAGTAAAAACAGTACAATCGGTATTGCTGCAATTAAAGACGATAATAATAAATTATCAAATGGGTTAAACGTATTTACTAACATAGGCTGACTCTTCTTTCCATAAAGTAGTAGTGTAATTACTTCATTAAAATCATGCTCTGGCTATAGCATTTTGTTATCGATAACATTTTACAGAACAGTGAGATTAATGTGATTTTTTTCACAATTAAAATATACCATTTTTTCAGACTATTAACAATATCACTTTCCTATTTAATTGTTTTATTTTTCATTTTAAATCTGTTCATCAAAATGAATTGTACTTAATGTAATGAAGTAACTTATACTATTCATGAATTTTACATAAGACCGTGCTAAAATAAGGAAGATACTACGATGAGAAATGGAAGTTATAGCAATGATTAAACAGATAAATGTTTCTAATATGCAAAAGTTTGAATCTCAATTAATGAAAGCTCAGTCTGAAGGTTATACACATGTCGTTCCATATGCCAATGAGATAATGATTTATCAATCTATGTTAGATGCGGTTCAATTATATCCTAAGTCTATCGTGGTTGATTATACTGTGGATGGACAATACAAAAATGATTGTCACTATTTCGGTCAATCAACGATCAACATTGCCGATTGGGCTCAAAACAATAATTACTATCCTAACCTGATATATGCGATTCAACAGACTCTTGATTTAATACATTATTACTCTGTAGAAACGATTTTCGATTTAGCTTTATTGACACTTCTGAAAGGTGATTTATCAATCGATGGTCATGTCGTTTTTGATTTTAAAGCCCCTTTAGCAACAAGTGCTTCAATATGGGAAACTATTAAAACTATTGAAGATTTTGATATGATGTCTCAGTTTTATTTGAATAAAATGGCTTATATTGATCATCATCCTATACCTTTTCGCAACCTTTTTATCGAGGATTCAGAACAACTTAATTCGCCAGATAATTGGTTGTATTCTACCAAGTTTATGCTACCTAAATGGTTATACAAAATAGCAAAGCAACGTGCTGATAACAAACAATTACAAAACTTCGGCTTGTATACGAAGCAACCAAACGTTTTAAAAGATCACATCGTTTTTATCGGTGATCATCATCAATATATAGGTAATTCAAAATATTTATTTACTTACTTCGTTAAACATAATCCAATGACTGCCTGTTATTTTGTTACTGACGATCGTCGCGGACCACATTTCATATCACCTAAGTCTGAAAAAGCTGACGAATTGATTAACAGCGCACGCGTAGTTTTAGTTGAAAATGATATACCTGAAACGTTACAACCAAACGGTACTTTAATTCAATTACATCAAGGCACACCAATAATGCAATTATTTTTAGATAGTAAAGAGCCTATTAAAAATATAGAAACACCTTTTTATCGTGCTAAAAGGTATAATCGCTGGTTGCAATTCGATTATGTTATACATTCTGCTGATGATATTAGCCACTTTTATCAAACGGCTTTTCCTAGTCACCAAGCAAATGTATTGGCTTACGGTAATCCTAAGCACCAATATTTACTACAAAAGCGTAACGAAAGTACTACTCAACAACAGTATAAGAAATCGTTTAAAATAAATGATCAAAAACCAGTTTTATTATACGCACCTATTGGATTAGTGAGTGCGCAACAATTACCACTATCAGATGCTTTATTCAAAGCCTATCATGTTGTGGTTCAGGGTATTGATGAAACGATGTTACCAGAAGAGGCGATTGTTGCACCAAAATATCTTAGTGCTCAAGACTTAATTCTAATGTCTGATGTCGTTATCACTGATTACTCAAATATAATATTTGATGCGATGGCTATAGACAAATCAGTAGCATTATACACTCCAAATCACAGTCAATATATTGAGTCTCAAGGTGTTAACGAAGATATTTGGCGTCATCTATCAAAAATTTGGTATACAGACCGACAATTATTAATTAATAATTTAATTTCCCAGGCAATACCAGTGATTAAATATCCACAAATACAACATAAAGAACAACCATTAGAATCTATTTCACAACTTATATTGTCTAAGATGACATCTAATCAATAGTGTTTAAATTCATCAGTGGCTGTGAATGAGGTTTAAAAGTACTATAAAACGTAAACTTTTATACTTTAAAATACGCAAAAAAAACGGTAAACCCTAATTCATATTATAGAGTTTACCGTTTTAATTTTTTAACTTGCATCATAATTACATTAACATTATTGTTGGTAGTTTGGATCAGTAACCATTGCTTGTCCAGTATAATCAACCGTTACAATTGAATATTTTCCATTTGCATTTGGGTCTTTAAAACTAAACACATACTTATAATTACCATTATGTTCTTCAATAGAGTAGTCATTATACACTTTATTATTACTACCAAATTTATTTGCTTCATTATTAGCCGCATTTAAAGCTGTTTGGAAATTTGGCAATTGCTGTAAAGCTTGAGTTTTATTTCCATTAAACGGATAAATTTGACGTGCAACCGGCGCGGCATTTTGTCCATAATATGGTGCAACGTAACTTGATTTTTGATTATTATTCGCTTGATTATTACTTGATTGGTTATTATTTGTTTGGTTTTGGTCATTGTTTGTTGCATTTGAATTAGATTGTTGCTGGTTATCGTTTGCACTATTATCTTTATTATCTTTGTTTACGTCATTACTATCATCTTTATTGTCTTTCTTATCTTTAGATGAATCATTTGTTTTTTTATCTTGTTGTTCAGTTTTCGCTTTATCATCTTTTTCTTTATTACTGTCTTTTTGTTGGTCACTATCTTGACCACATGCAGCTAAAAATAATGATAATGCTAGTAACCCTGTAACTAATCTTTTCATACATATCTCCTCCTATAATTCGATATTCATTGAATAAGCTTGAAATACATATCTACCATGTGTATCTTTTCATGGCTTGTTACCAAAGACGTCAACATTAATATGATCTGAATTATCACAATATCCATAACTACAATCTAAGGTTCTTTTTATTATACCCTAATTTTTGTTCATTATTATTTAATTTTTGTGAATTTTATGTTTTCTATAAATTTAATTATTTTACTTCAACAATTCATTACGCATTTAGCATTTCAAGGCATACACAATATTTATTACTATGATTTCATTTTATCTGCTGCAAAAACAATCATTATAACTCTTTTTCCATAATTAAATCTGTATCCGTTACATCACCTGTTTGAAAATGATGTTCACCAACCACTTTAAATCCATGACGTTTATAAAATGCTTGAGCACGAGGATTATGCTCCCAAACTCCTAGCCAAATTTTATGTTTATTATGTTCTTGTGCAATTTTTTCGGCCAATTCTATCAATTGTGAACCTCTTCCGCCACCTTGAAAGTCTTTCAAAAAATATATGCGCTGTACTTCTAAATAGGTTTCCCCCATTTCTTCAGTTTGAGCACTATTAATATTCATCTTTATATAACCAACATTCGCACCATCTTCTTGATAAAAATAATGAAATGAATCTACATGGTTAATCTCTTGTGTAAATTTTTCTACAGTATAATTGTCTTTAAAAAATTGATCAAAATCTTTGTCATCATAGTAAGAACCAAACGTGTCATAAAATGTTCTAGTTGCTAATTCAACTAATTCACCAGCATCTTGTTTTGAAATTTCTTTGATTATCCCAGCCATATAAATCCTCCAATAAACAGTGATCGAATCAAAATATTACTTATGTTATTTTTCAGCCAAAACTATTTAAAAATACATTAACACAAATCAATTACAAATTGTATTGATTGTGTGTAACATCAATAAATGATACATTTATTCCAGTAAAATGGCCGTATTTTCAAAAGAGAAAAAGAGAGGATGTATCGTTGTGATAGAAACATTTAAAGCGTTTGTAATTGATAAAGATGAGAGCGGTAAAGTGACACCAACTTTCAAACAATTATCGCCTACTGATTTACCTAAAGGAGATGTGCTGATTAAAGTACATTACTCTGGTATAAATTATAAAGATGCTTTAGCGACTCAAGATCATAATGCAGTCGTAAAATCGTATCCTATGATTCCAGGAATAGATTTAGCTGGAACAATTGTTGAATCCGAAGCACCAGGATTTGAAAAAGGAGAACAAGTAATTGTAACGAGTTATGACCTAGGTGTTAGCCATTATGGCGGTTTTAGTGAATATGCGCGTGTAAAATCAGAATGGATTATCAAGCTTCCTGATACTTTAACATTAGAAGAATCAATGATATATGGCACAGCTGGTTATACTGCCGGTTTAGCAATTGAAAGACTTGAAAAAGTTGGAATGAATATTGAAGATGGTCCTGTACTCGTTCGCGGTGCTTCAGGTGGTGTCGGTACTTTAGCAGTACTCATGCTTAATGAACTTGGTTATAAAGTTATCGCAAGTACAGGTAAACAAGATGTTAGCGATCAATTACTTGAACTTGGTGCCAAAGAAGTTATCGATCGACTTCCTGTTGAAGATGATCATAAAAAGCCACTCGCATCATCAACTTGGCAAGCTTGTGTAGACCCTGTTGGTGGCGAAGGTATTAATTATGTTACAAAGCGTTTAAATCATAGTGGGTCAATTGCAGTTATTGGTATGACTGCCGGTAATACTTATACTAATTCTGTATTCCCTCACATTTTAAGAGGTGTAAACATTTTAGGAATTGACTCGGTATTTACTGCTATGAAATTAAGACAGCGCGTTTGGCGTCGTCTCGCAAAAGATTTAATGCCTGAAAATTTACATGAGATCAAGCAAGTTATTACATTTGATGAACTTCCAGAACAACTTAACAAAGTAATTAAACATGAAAATAAAGGCCGCATTGTTATCGATTTCGGTGTAGATAAATAGTATTCATGAAAAAGACATCCCGTTATGCGAGATGTCTTTTTATTTGTTGTGGATTATTAAATTTCCGATACTTCATCAATTAACATTTTACTTTAGTGTATTTTGGAAAGCCATGTATTTTCAGCACCTATCATACCTACACATTAAGCAAAATAAATGTTGATTCGTTTACAATTCATATTTAATTTCTCTTTCTATATACATCAAAGGCATATATTGCCCAATAAACGACTGTGAATGCACAACTATACAAAATAACTCTCTCAATATTTGTTAAAAATAAATAGATCATTAAAGCTGATAACACAAGTGCAACAAAATAATATATTATAGCTTGTCTTAATGTATCGATTTTCATTGTTCTAACTCCCTTAGTTACAAAGTCGAAAATTCTATATCATATCAACTTGAACTTTACCATAAAACACACATTTTTTTAATATCATTACTTAGAAAAACAAAAACATACTAAGTTAAGCTGTGTAGAAAACTCAGTATGTTTATCGGTACGATTTTTCATTTTTAAAATTTGATATACATACCGCCTGAATCTGGTTCGGTAGGCATAAATCCAAATTTTGTATATAATTTATCCGCTGGGTAGTCTGCGATCAGACTAACGTATGCACTTTCGACAGATACATTTTTAATATACTTCATAATATGTTCCATAATTTGACTGCCGTAACCTTGACCTTGGTAACTTTTCAAAACTGCAATATCAACAATTTGAAAAACAGTTCCTCCATCGCCAATCACTCTACCCATACCAATTAACCGATCTTCATCATACAAGGTTACTGTAAATAAGGCATTAGGTAATCCTTTTTCAGCTGCTTCGCGCGTCTTTGGACTCATACCTGCATTAATCCTTAATGCGCAATAATCCTCGCAAGTCGGAATATCATATGTCACTTTAACCATTATTTACCCCACTTTTCATCACACAATATATCAAACTAGTATAAATGTTTATTTACAATAGTCTTATTCGCTTCTTTAAACACTTCATGATGACTTGAAACATAACCCTCTGCATTCGCATCTGGTTGGATATATGTTTTAGCAAGGTTCGCTGCATTTGCACCATCACTAAATGCACTTGCAATTAGATGTGATTTTGCATCATGATAAACAATATCTCCACACGCATAGATACCAGGTATACTAGTTGTCGTATTACCAAATCCTTTAACACGACAATCATCATGCATATCTAGCTTTGAAGATGTTTCACTCAATAATGTATTACAACGATCAAAACCATGACTAATAATGACATCGTCAAATTTAACTGTATGCGTATCACCACTTTCAACATGTTCCAAAACAACTTCACTTATATGCGTTTCATCATCATTGCCGACCAAGTATTTAATACGTGTTTTCGGGCATAGTTTCACATTTAAATCTGTCACCAGTGTTTTCATCGCTTCATGACCACTTACATCTTCTTTTCGATAAACAACTGTCACGCTTTTAGCAATCTTGGCAATATCATGCGCCCAATCTAATGCTGTATTTCCTCCACCTGATATTAATACATCTTTATCTTTAAAACGTCTGTAACTTTGTACAACATAATGTAAATTAGTTAATTGATATCTCTCTACACCTTTAACATCTAATTGTTTTGGATTAATAATACCCGCACCAATTGCAATGATAACTGCTTTCGATGTATATATTTCTCCCGCTTCTGTTTCAACTTCGAAATGACGTTCTGCCTTTTTCCTAATATCTACCACACGTTCATTCAAATGAACTTCCGGTTTAAAATATAATCCTTGCTTAATTGTATCTTTTAAAATTTCATGACAAGGTTTTGGGGCAATGCCGCCAATATCCCAAATAATTTTTTCAGGGTAAATTCTCATCTTACCCCCTAATTCAGATTGAACATCTATTAATCTTACAGACATATCTCGCAATCCAGCATAAAAGCTTGCATACAAACCAGACGGACCGCCACCAATGATTGTAACGTCTTTCATTATGTGCCTCCTATGACTCTCTATATTCATTTCTTTCATTAACGCGCTCAAATTGATAATTATTATCATTTAAAGACATTATACTATTAATATTTATATTGTTAAAATAAATCGCATAGTTAGCCATGAATTATCAATAACTATCCCATCACAATATAAAAACACACCTTTCAAAGTACGAAACAACAATGTTCCTTTGAAAGATGTGTATATTTTTTAGTACTAGTTATATTATTTTTTAAAAGACTCATCACGTGGTTCTTTAAGAATTGCTTGTCTTAAAAGGAAAAATAGCAACAATAAACCTGCAAGCATACCTGTGTGCCCAATACCTGCAAAGCCTGCAAATGCTTCTGGAGAGTATGATTTACCAGTGACTTGGAAGAATCCTTTTGTCACCATCATACCTATAGTAACGATAACACCTATGTTATATACATAGAAGAACCAGTTAAATAAGTAGTAACTTGATAATTTAAATAACTTCTCCAATGGTAATAATATTAAAAACATAAACATACCTAAAATAAGTGTATGTGTGTGTACAAGTGATAATTGTGTTGTACCAGTAAAATCATATGCTTTTGTTAGCTCTCTATAGAAAAATCCACTAAATAAACCTATGATCATATAAAAAAGAAATGAATATAATAACCTACGCATTTTGAATCCTCCCTCACCTTTTCATTATATCCGATTATACCTATTATAACAGTGACAAAAAAGCGAAGATATGACACAACTGAATTTGGTTTAGCACATAGTATGACAGCTAAAATAACTTTACATCAAGTACTATACAAATAAAATAGCTATACCATGACGCTCGCTACAAACGTCTTGTATAGCTATATTCCTATTTATTAAATTATGACGGCACTTCAGTACGTTTTGTGCTATGTTTTCTAACAATAGCTGAAACTAAACTTGATACAGCGCCAAAAATCATAAACCCTATAAACATCCACATTGTACTATTTAATTCAATTTGATGATTCAAGTATAATAGTTCTCTTACACTTGTTGCATAGTGTGTGAATGGATTCCAATCATATACATATTTTTGATAACTTTCGGGCAACATTTGTTTAGGTAACGTTACAAGTTGCATACTAAAGAACATTAAAATGAAGAAAATTGGAATTGACTTCATACCTAGCCATACCATAACACCTAAAATAAGACCCACGAAACCAAGAATCGCAAGTGCTACAAAAATTGCGATACGATTTGGATGGTCAAAATCAAATCCTTGAACGCCTTGCATGAAATAAATATAAACGAAGCTACCTGCAAATGCTGCAACAACTGCAAATATCATTTGTCCAATTGAAGCAATGATACGATGTTGCACGACGATATTGTTACTAGTTCTAAATGCAAAGAACAATAAGATAGACGTTACGATTGAACCTATCCAAATTGGCATAAACATTAGGAATGGTGCATTACCACCTGCTTGGTGATCTTTAACTTTATTAAGTTTTTCATTATCCACTTTTACTGGATTCGTCAAACCATTGATGTCCGCGGCATTGACTTTAACATTTTGACTCGTTAATGTTTCCAAACTTTGCTTCGTAATTTGAGCATTAATATTATCACCCATACCAGTTAACACAGCTGATGCAATTTGTGAACCTTGTAAGCTTGATCCTTCACTTACAATCGTTTTAAATTTAGCCTGCTTAACCTCTACTTGTTGATTCCCCATTTTTTGTTTCATTTGTTGAACCACTTGTGGCGGAATTTCACCTGAAGCAACTTTTTGTTGCATTTCTTCTTTTTTACTATCCATAACTACTTTTTGTGTTTTACTCATAGCATCTTTTGAAAAGTCTTTATCAATAATAGCTACTCCAAAGATTTTTTGATCTTTCAAATCTTTTTCAAGGTCTTTTTCACTATCAACCTTAACCCATTTAATTTTATTAGAATCACTATCTAATAATTTATCCTCTAATTTTTTACCAATGTTAACATTTTTATCTTGAATCGTTGTACCTTTGTCCTCGTTTAATATACCAATTGGTAAATCTTTCGGTTTAGGATTATATGCAGGATAAAAAGCTAAAGAAAAGATTACCAAGATAATCATAGTTGCTATTGGTGCAATCCATAATAATTTATTTGGCAGTGTGTCAATAGAAAAATGAGAATTTCTTAAATTTTTTTAATAAATATTACTAAAAGAGTACAGAAGAAGAAAAAGAAGCATTTTACTAGTAATATCTGTCAAAAATCACAGATTTAAATAGTATGCTTCTTTTTAGATTATGCATTTTATATACAAAATTTATTCGTCCTGTCCTTCCGCGCTCATTGTAAACCATTCGCTTAGATTAACCTATATTAATTGACGGGTTCGTGCCTCACACAGTCATTTAATATAGGTTCACAATTTTGTGTGCTTACATGGTACTTTAGCATTTCCTCACTCGATTTATAGTCAAATATCATTCGAGGCCGTGTATTAATTTGTTTAACAGCTTCATCTAATGACTTTTGTGTTATATTTGCAAAATCCGTACCTTTAGGATAATACTGTCTTAAAAGTCCATTTACATTTTCAATGGAACCACGTTGATATGGACAACCCAAATCACTAAAATAAATACTACAATTCAATTCATCTTCTATTTGTTCAAATAGAGCGAACTCCTTACCTCTATCCATAGTTATGCTTTTTGGTAATAATGGTTTCATAATATTTATAATCTCATTACAAACTACATTGGATTTACGTGTATTTAATCTACTAGCATATAAATATCTTGTTTTTCTTTCAATAATAGTTAACAAGCAATATGTTGATGGTCTAACACTCCAAACAGTATCAATTTCATAATGTCCAAATTCTTCACGATTATTAATACTTTTTGAGCCGATACTTTATAACACGAGACCCTACGTCTAATTTGCCACGCTTTTCAGAAGACTTATTATATTTTTTGCCTGCTTGTCTCATATCACGCTTAACATCAACTTTTACCAATCCATTGCGAATATATCTATATATAGTAGGATAACTTATATAATGCCCTGTATCTTTTTCAATTTGACTTGCTATCTGTCTAGGAGACCATTTTAATGAAAGTTTTTCTTCAATATATGCTTTTGTTTCATCATTCAAACGTCTACGTTTAGCAACTTGTTCATCTGAAATACTACGCGATTTTATAGCATCTTCCTCAGCTAATAAAGGATTATAAACACCATCAACAGAACGCTTATTTACTTCTCTATAAAGAACCGCATCATCACGACCTAAAATCTTAGAAATCTGAATGATGTTTAAACCATCATTTAAATACTTTGCGATAGCTAGACGTGTTTTATAATCTAATTCTTTACGTTTTTTTCTTTTTTTCATGTATATCCTCCTTTACTTTTAAAAAGGTTATTTATAAAATAAGTTATAAGAGGATATATGTTCATCAACTCCCGATACCACCGCTAAAGCGTATAGGGAGTTGATTCTTTATTTTTTCATATTATTTTCTTCATAAACTGGTTTATGATTACTTTGATATTCTTTTTCATTCATATCTTCAACTTTTACATATTTATCTGTTGTCTCATTTTTTTTATATAAACTTGTCCACACTGTACCATCTTTATCATAAACAAAAGAAATAGTTATAAATTTACCATCTTCATATACTTTAAAATCACTATTACTTTTTTTAGGCTTCTTAAAAGAAGACTCACTCATACTTTTTCTTTCAGAATTTAAAACTGCATCAATCTCTTTATCATATTTCTGACCACATGCAGATAATAATATAACTAATCCTAAAATTAATACAAACCATCGCCTCATGATAAATTCACTCCTTTTTACGTAAATTATATCATTGCTATCGTCTTGAAACAAACTAACGTCCTAGAGGTTTTAAATTGAAACGTTTTAAATTATCAATACGCCAACCTTCAGCTGTACGAACTAAATCCAATTGTGCAGATGTTTGACGATGTTCAATTTTATCATCTCCATCTGTTTCAATACGTTCGTCGAACTGAACAAAAACTTTATAACTATCTTTTTTAGGGTCATAAGTATCAAAATAAACATGAATATCATTAACCGTTATATCATCATATAAATCATATTTATCTTTAGAATCCTTAAATAATGTATCGTAATAATCCTTTGTAACTAAAGGCTTTATTTGTGGTGCTTTTGATTTAAAAGAAGAATCTTTTTTCATTTCAAACATCTGTTTAACAAAATTTGAAGAAACTTCACGTATTTGCTTTTCTTCATCAGAAATAACTGTTTTTGATTGTCTCTTTACTAGTTTATTTAACTCTCCATTTTTATCTCTTAATATACGTTGTTCTTCCTGTAAATCTTCAATTTGATTTTGTTTCATTTTAACTTGTTGTTTAGGGATCTGATAACCAATTAAAACAGCACAAAATAATATTACTGTTACAAGAGTAAACATAATAATTTTTTGCTTCATTTATTTTCACTCCTTATCATGAATAAAACTATATCCATCAGTCATTTTCAATGTACGTTCATTAACTTTAAAAGCAGCTTCCCAATTCATTTCTGTTATTCTAAATGTTTTACCACCATCACTTACACCAATAACAACAGCCACATGACCATAATGCCCATCATGACCGCCTGCACCTTGTTCAGCAATAAATAATGCACCAGGTTCCGGATTTTTATCAACTTTATAACCCTCAGCCTTAGCCCTATCATTCCATTTATGTGCATCATGCCAATAAGTTGATACAGGTTTACCCATTTTTTGACGCATACCGTATGCATACCAAGTACATTGACCGGCAGTGTATAAATTACCTTTTCCAGGGTCATCATTTGACCAATGTGGCAATTTACCATTAAACTTTATAGACTTTCCTTTACCATTACTACATGACGTTTTAGCTTCTGAACCGCCTAAATCTTTCATAATTTTTTCAACTGTTGGTATCCAACGGGCATTCATATTATTAGGGTCATTTGACGCACCAACAGGCGCATATTTGGGACCTATTTTTTTAGGAGTATCTAAACCTTTAGAAATATAAACATCATACAAATTTTTAGCTCCCGCATTAAGACCGTCTTCAATAGTTGGATATGTTGAATCATGAATCGATTTTGAACCCATAACAGACAAAGGATTATTTTCTCTTGTCGCATTTTCTCCTTTACCCCATTGTGATTCACTCGCAATAATAGCCATAAAAATATTCACAGGTACTTTATTTTTTTCTGCAATTTTCTGTATTTCTTTTCCTTTACCCTCTAATTTTCCACCTTTAGCATTTTCATTAAACTTATCAATACCATTTGCCGAAACATTACCGCCACTAACAGTACAACCAGCATCATCTTTATCTTTATTTGAATCAGGCGCTAACAAAAACATTACAATTACTGGAAATGTAAAAAAAGCCACCACACACAAAATGATGATGACTTTCGCTAATTTCAATTTAACACCTATTGGCGTTTTACCTATTACTTTTTTAGCAATATCTTTTTTATTTACCATGCTTATTGATATCCTTTTGCTCTTTTAGACGGTCTTTTGACTGAGAATTACGTGTAATAGGTTGATTACGATTTCCAGATTGTCTACTTTGTTGATTCTGTGTCGCATTTTGTATTTGTCGTTTTTGAACATCAGTATCATAAGCAGTTTGAACTGACTTCTGTTCTTTACGATTTATTGAATGATTCTCATTATTTAATGGCTGATTAACCACTTGTGGCGACCTTTGTATATCTTTTCGCTGTCTTGTTTCTCGTACTTGATGCTCTTGCTGTGATACTTTTTGTGGTTGTTTAGAATAATCATTTGCATTTGATTCAACAGAAGCAGATTTTACATCATTACCATTCATTGACTCTTGTTGTTCTCTTCGCTTATTACCATTTTTTTGATTATCTTTATTTATAAATAAAGGCATTGGTTTATCCTGCTGTCTTCTTCTTAAATCATTATCATTTTGAAGTGGTGGGGCGGGTTCATCTCTTTGATTTTCTCGTTTAGCTTTCTTATTTTGCGCTTGTTCATGACGAATCTTATTAAAACGTTCTTGTGTTCGATTCATCACACCAGCACCAATTGCACTAGGAGAAAAACTAATATTACCACGACTTACAAAATTGATAATTTGAGCCCGTTTTTTATACATTACAAACAATATTACAATTATAAATATTGAATTTAAAAAATAAGCATTTTGACTATCCGGTTCAATAAAACTATTTGCAAGCTTGATACACAAACCAACTATCACAAATAAGAATGTCATACAGGCACTTAAAATAATATAGCCTAACGTTTTTGCAAACGCAGAGAAAACAGATAATTCAAATCCTGGTATAAAACTCACTATCCAACTGAATACTAAAAATAAGAATAAAAATAAAGCAAATGTAGAAAAAATCAACTTCGCAAAACTAATTGATAAAAATACAATTGACATAAAAACAGTAATAATAAAGCCAATAACTGAAATAGCCAACTTTTGAAATACATAACCTTGCGTCATATATTTATTATCTTTTTTCTCAACCTCATTTTTTACAATTTTATCAATCTCATCTTGTCCTTTTTTTGAAAAATCTTGTTTTAAAATGTTATCAATACGGTCTTTACCTTTTGCTTTTATCTCTTTTTCGTCTACAGTTCCATAATTCATTACTAAATATGTTCTATATATCGTCATATCAAATAATTGATTACGTATATGATTCATACCTGAATTCTCATGAATATAATCAATGTTCCCATCAATAGAAGATGTACTATTCATAATTATATTATTCAAATCCTTACCAATATTGTTTGTACCACGTATAATATTACCTGCATTCGCAAGTATACCAACACCAAAACCAATCAAACACATAATTAAAAACGCTCGCTTTAATGCTTCTCTTGCATTACCTTGTACACTAAAAATAATAAATGCGTTAAAGCAAACAATAATAAATAATGTTATTGCCAAATTACTCAATAACTTTTGATATATATCCCCAACAAAATCGCCGATTTTATCCGCAAAATCATTAATAACATCTAGTTGAAATAAATTTTCAATCGCATAATCTGTAACACCTGCTAAAATCTTAGTCATAGAAAAGAAAAAATCTGACACATTATTAATTTGTCGTGAAATTTCTTCTTGACCAAACGGATTCCAGTCGCCTTTTTCACTATATATTGAACGATAATGTGATAAATCATACTTTTCAATTTTTGGCTTAACTGCATGTGAGGGCTCTCCAACTGGATTAGAAACAGCGTAAGCACTCACAGATGTTAAAAGCAGAATAGGCAAAATTAAAAAGCATAAAAGATACACACTTTTATGCTTCATCAAATCACTCCTTATTTAATATTTGTTTCACATCTTCCACAAAATCATATTGTTCCATTAAAGGTGCATCAAATAAAATTGGTTCATTATATTGTCCAAGTATAGATATATAACCTCGGCCGATATCACTATCATGAATCGTTTGAAATTCTTTATCAGTTTGACCAAAGGTCATACGATAACCATCATTTGACAAATTACCTAAAGACACACGTAACCCTAATTGGTCACGCACATTACCTTTAATCACATCTGCATCTGGTCTTTGTGCTGTTAAAAACATAAATACACCAGCTTGACGACCTTTCATAATAATATTAATTAAATAATCATTCATTTCTTGTAATTCTTTTTTATCTAAAGTTGAAGTAAAAGCCGTTACCTCATCAAAAATAATGAAATAGGGGCGCATATCAAAATTACGGAAATCATTTCCGATTTTATAATCCGAACTATCATTCATTAATCTAAAACGCTCTTCCATTTCATTATTAGCTTCTCTCAATTGTTTTAATATTTGACCTTTAGTATCTGCAACTTTATCATCACCAATAACGCGCTTCATAAAGCTCAAATCTGAAACTTTTGGGTCTAATAAACGTACTTCTGAATGTCTACGGAATAACTCACGAATCACATAAAATAAAAAATATGTTTTACCACCTCCGGTTATACCTGTAACCAATCCATGAGGTGCTTTCACAAAATCCCAAGTAATTTGATGCGTAATAGCAATTTTTGTATCATAAAAAATTGTATTTGATTCTTGTTCTCCATTCATAACAATACGCTTTTTATATTTAAGTGGCATAAATTCATATCTCAAATAACGACCAATATGCTTTTTTTCCACTAATTCAGAATTAAACATTGGTTCAATAATTGTTTCTAACTCTAAATAATTATCTTGAAACCTCGAACCGTCTTTCTTAATATGAATAACAAAAGATTTTTTACCACGCTTATAAAACATTGTTGGATAATAATCATATTCAGTTTGTTTATAATCAATAGGGATATACTCAGTTGTTTTCTTGATTACTGTACGATTATGAAAGCCTTGTGTTTCAATCATTTCAGCCAAATCTTTTGTTTTAAAACGTATTAAAAGCTGAGCAATAAGCTTACATATCACAAATATAATTGCTGTACCAATTAATAAATACAATAAATGCGGTTTAAAATATGCAAACAACGTCAATATATCCAATTTTTTATTAACTGATTTATAATCAATAAACAAAATGTATATACGATATATCAAAAAAATAAATGCTAATGCACCTGCAAACATAAAATCAATATACTTCTGATAAGGCTGTATACGTATACCTTTAAATAAAGCAATTTCATTCATTGCCATTATATGCACTCCTTTAAAAATAAAAAGCATACACAAATAATGTGCATGCTTAAAACAAAATATTAATTTTCCAATTGTTCTTCCATATTTTTATTATAATCAGTAATACTTTTCTCAAAACATCGATGTGCAAAAAATAAAAGAATTATTGATACAATAAATAAAAACATCATAATAAAAAGCTTTCTCTTCCAAGATTTCCATTGATAATACTCAATATAATCATTTTTATAAAAATAATTTAAAACAAAAACACATACTATACATAAACTAATAACAATAAAGCCTACAAAAATAAAATTCATTGTTAAATTACTTAAAACTTCCAATATTAAATCGCTCCTTTTACAATATGTGTCAAGTACTTAACAAGTATTATACCTTATTGTATAATCATTTTAAATTATTTTATGTTTTTAAATATATTTGTTTTTATTTTATTAATTTCAACTTTATGTCTATTTTCTTCTTTATCTAGTAAATACTTAATCCGTTTAATCGATAAAAACAAAATAAATAACGAAGCAATACAATTCAAAACAAACATTTGAAAGGATGACCTCCTTATGAACAAATTTAAATTAAGTTGGTTAAATATTGGTACAGCTTTATTTATATTAACGTATATTAATATAGCTATATTTATCACTTATATATTTCAACCTAAAATACTAGTTGGCATCAAAGATATGTTAAATGCAATTACAAATAACCATATCTCTAAAATTTTTAGTAATATTAATTCTGATATGATTTATAATTTATATCTGTTCTATTTTTATCTAATTGGTGTTTGTGCTTGTTTACTTTATTTATCTATACTGCTTTGTGTCTTCAAGATAATAATTCCATCTCGAATAGGTGAAATACTTGGATGGTTAATCAGTTTACTAACACAACAATTTAATATTTTTTTAATCGCAAAAATGACTAATGATAAAATAGCCACCGACACTTGCATTATTTGTATTTCAGGATTCTTATTCTTTACTTATCTTTATTTAAACAGTCACGATTTTTCAAATAAACATCGTGACGCATAATTGATTCCTTTTCCATATTTTTATGTTTTAACGTTAAATACATACCATAGGGAATAATCCAATAAAAAATTACCCATGCAAATAATATAAATATAAATGATTTAAATATTTCAATCATTTATAACACCTCGTTTAAAAGATACACTTCAATAAAGTGTATCTTTTTAATTTTTTACATCGCAAATTTTTCTTCTGCTTTAGAACTTGCAGAATCTTCTTGTGTTCTAAATGCTTCAGTCATTTCCTCAAATGGACAATGTACAACCATTTTTCCAACACGTCCATAAAAATCACTGAATATACATTGACCTTTCTTTAAATCTTTCAACATCTCCATATTTTCAGGAGATTCTTTTGAATATTCTAAGCCTAAAGATTTTAAAATATCCTCACGTTCATCTTTTTCATCAAATGCAAAATGACAACCAAAGTTACCACCATCATCATCTGCTTTATCTTTTACCGATTGTGTAATAAATACAAGTGAATTATTCTCAGAACGTCCCGTTCTTTTTATACGCTTACCAACTTTTTTACCTTGTCTTGAAGCACTAAAAGCCCAACCCTCATCAATAAATATAGTCGTTTGAACATCTCTACGAGAACCGAATTTCTCTAAAAACTTACCAATTAATAACATTAATGTAATCCCATTTTTCTCACTTGTTGAATAACTTGATGTATCATCATCTGCTTTAGGCATATCTAAACCTTTAACCTGTAAAATAGTTGCTTTTTCTTGAATATTTAAAGCTGGATTCGTACCATCACTAAAAACAAGTTTTAAAATATTGTTTTGCGTTTTTTCAAATAATAAATCGCCTGCATTTTTTACATGCTCATCTTCATTATTCTGTAATTTTTCAATTACATTTAATGAACCAACTTTTTTGCCATTTTCGCGTTCTTCAACAGTATCAGAAATAGCTTGATAAATTGCCGTTTCAATATGATGATAATTTTCAAAAGATTTAATTTCATCAAACACCGATTTCAACATTTCATTGGCTTCAATACCATCTAAAAATACAATAGGGTCTAAACAACCATAATTGGTTGAATCTTCATAATTCAATGTTACATATTTAAATGTTTTTAAATGATTAATAAATAGGGGATACTTTTGTTGCATTTCTTCACTTTCTGTTACTCTATCAAACCATTCTGCAAACTCAGATTTTGGATCCCAGTACAACATTTGACCTTTAAAGAATGATGTATAAATCCACAATAGTTTTGCTAAAAATGATTTACCTTTACCAGTTTGACCAGTAATTAAAACATGCGGACTATCACTGACAGCCCCCTTAATACCTTTTGCTGCCAACAATAAACTAAATAAAATTATATCCCTTGAACTTGCAACAGCTTCCTCACGTGAAACAGAACGTATAAATTTATCAATACGCCCTATATAAAAACCCGTTTTTGTTCCCAAACTTTGAGACACACCAAATAAATTCTCTGCTATACCTGTTGCCGTTGTTCTTTGTAACCAATACTTATTAATAAATAAATCATTACCATGTAAACATTGATAAAACAATTGTAACTGGTCAGCTAATGGATTAACTGCATATATTTGAGTTTCCTTTAATCGTTTCATCAAACGCTTTGCTTTACGTTTACAATCTCTATAATCATCACTTTTAATTACAAACATAAATACCCACTCAATAAATACACCTGAGCCAGTCACTTCTCGTTCCATTTGATTCAATACAAACAAATTATCTTGAACATCTTCCGAAGCACTGTCGCCAGTATCTTGCTTTTCTTTTGCTTGTTGTTTATGATTTATTTTCGCACGGTCAAATTTTTTCTTAACTTTCTCATTATTAATGATTTTTGCTTTTACATGGCATTCAACCGGAAAAGGCATATTTTGAGCTTTCTCAAATAAATGTGTATATTCCATATCTAACGGAAAATCATCAACAACAACTGTTGTTGTATAAAATTTCTCGTTATCATTTTCAACTTCTAAAACACTCAAGCGAGTAGGGTCAATTACTGCATTATAAATATCTGTAATAGCTCTTCTTGAAGATTCTTCCTGTACGTCATGTGTTGCATTTGAAATAAAAGGCTTTCTAATAATATAAGCCAATTCATTCTCAGTTAAACGCTCGCCTCCAATACCTAGAAAACTATCAGCCAAATCTCGTTCAAATGTTTTATACTTATCTAAAATTTTATCGTCTAAATTCACATCAAAACCAAAATTCGAAACAATACGCTCAGCCGTATCTGATAATGTACTTTTTAAAATCTCTTTAAGTGTAACTGCATCGTCAGCTAATTCACGTATTTTAACACCCATAACAAAAGAATTATGCGTAATCATTTGTAATTCTTGTTCTAATACGTCAATAGTTTCTTTTGAATAATATTCAGCTACATTAAAAGCTTCATCATCAAAATCTTTACTAATTTCTTTAAATTTATTTCGCAAATCTAAATCGTGGTCATACATTTCAAAATGAAAATCTTGATAACCTTTAATCGACTCTAAAAAATAACGCATACGCTTTTTTGATTCTTCTTTTGCATCATAATTTGCTGTTGATATAGACTCAGAACGAACACGATAATACGCCCAAACTTCGCCAGTTTTCGTTAATAACAAATTATCTCTTAAACCTGCATACGGTGCTTTTAAATTCATGTCATCCCTCCAATAAAAATAACCCCAATAGGGGCTATTTAAATGTTATTTTTTTATCATGATATTCTACTTCTTCATCATAACTTAATTTAACTTTTCTTAACTGCACATTAAAAACAAATATTACAAAATCCCATAAGAAGAAAAATAATTTCTTTCCATCTTGTTTTAACTTAACAATATATTTCGTTATATAATAAGGTGCAACCGTAAAGTAAATAAACATAAGTCCACCAATCGACATAATTACAGGCTGTAATAAATACCAAAATAACAAAAATAATATAAACCACACAATCAAAAATGTAGCCCAAAAATCTAAACGAAAACCCTTATTAATACGAAACTTATCTGTAAATTCATACATAACTATCGGTTGTTCAAAAGTTCGCTTTAAATTATAAGCTTTTTTATCCAAATGGAATCACCTCAACCGCCAAAAATCATTTTCCAAACACCTGCAATCGCATTAAATACCTGTTCAGGACCTTTAGAAACTAAGAATAAAAAGCCACCAACAACAAATAATATAACCATATGCCCATATTTACCACTAGCCCATTTTACAATACCAACAACCAATACTACTAAACCAATACCCGTACCTACTTCATTACTTATCCAGTCACCAACTCCACCAAGTGATGGACGGTCAGCACCTAAAACAAAAAAATTAAATAAACCACTCATAACATTAACCTCCAATAGAATTAGTCATATTTTTAACGTAATATTTACCATCTTTTTTTGTTATATCTAATGTGTAATGCTCCAAATTCTCCAAAGGAGAATCTTTATCTTTCATCAAAATTTCAACTTTAGCAACATAATCATCGCCTTTTGGATATAACCTAATTTCTCTTATCTGAGAAACTTCTCTAGTTCCTTCTAAGCCCTCAGGGTTATCCATTAAATAGGCCATATCATCAGACTTACTAGAAGCATATTTATTAAAGAAATCTTCAATAAAAGCTTTTGCTTTCGGATTGTCTTCCCGTTTATTGTCTTTCAAATTATCCTCAACCATTTTAGCTTTATTCAATTGACTATCAGGGATTGGCGTAAAATAAGGATATTCAACAACAACATACTTATTATTTTCACTCTTAATAGGTATATTTATTAAAATGTTTTGATTTACTTTACGTTGCTTTTCTTCTGTTTTTGTTTCATACTCATCTTTATCTTTTTCACTTTTCTTTTTCTTCTTAACTTTAACTTCTTTCTTTTCAGTAATATTCACATCATAATTAACAATATACTGTATAATTGTTTGTTTATCTTTACGTTTAATATTATAAAATTCTTTACTATTCAATTTTCGTTCTGTATCTGAAATTTTTTCATCAGGTTTTTTATAATCTGATGGAAAATATTTCAACAATTCTTTTTCTCTAGATTCCAATTCTTTTGAATCTTTCGAGATATTCATATACGTATCAATAAACTTATCAGCATATAACTTTAATTTAGGACTATACTGAACTGTATTCGCATTATCTTCATACTTTTTTTGAATCATATTCGTTTTATTAACTGCTTCTTTACTGTCATTATTTGCTCTTGTAGCTTTAATAAAAGAAGCTAATAAAAGAATTAACAAAATAGCTAATAATGAGTAAAAACAAATTACAATCATCTTACGACGATTTTTAAATTTTGGAATTACTCGGCGTTGTTCTTTAGGAATATCAAAATGCTTTCCGTTTTTAGAAAATCGTGTTAAAATGTACTTGCTTATTATTTTCATAAACGATTTTCTAAAATCCTTTACGAAATTTTTAATAAAAATCACATCCCAGTTATTTTTTTAACACTTATCTTTTGATAAGTGCTTTTTTTGTTTTAAAGCCTCCAAATAATGATTAATTCTATTCGTATGCTCATCATTAAATTGTGAATGCGCTAAAATTTTATCTAAAAAATCAGTATCTGTAAGCAACCCCTCAGATTGCGCCATACTTTCGGCAGTTAACACTGTATCTAAAGTAGTAGCAACTTGTTTACATAACCAATCAAGATTATCCTCAATGGACTTTAATGTTGGTCTAGTAGTTAAATTCAATTTTTCAGTATCTTTAATAAATAACGCCCAAGGTCTATATAATGGCCACCGCTTACGATTTTTATCGTTTCCATCTTTAGGAGGAGAGATAAAACGCAAATTATTATGCAATATAGACTTTACAATTTCGCTTATATTATCTGTTCTACTCAAAACTTTCGCACAATTAACTGCATATGCCTTTCGCATTTGTATTTCATAACGATTCCATAACCCAATGTCTTCGACATCACAATGACGTTTAAACGCTTGTTCATAATTCTTTTCATAAAAACGACAATATAAATTGCTTTGTTTAGAGCCAATATAAAAAGTAGCGCCTTTACTTCTTCCGTCTGACAAATTAAAACCGTTTATTGCGCTTCCAGCTCTAAAACGTGAAACACACTCAGCTTTTTCAGCCTTTTTAATTAATAAAGGCACTTTTAAATATGTTTTATAATCATCAATTGCAATATCAATTCTTGTAAAATTTGCATTAACTGATAAACATTTATCAAAAAAATCTTGCCAAGTTTTATTCAACTGTTGTAAATGATGTTCAAACTCTCTACAACCTGTACCAGTTAACTGTAAGTGAATGCCCATTGATTCATCATCACTTGAATAATACAATTTAATGTTTGAAAATTCATAACCACGATTATAAAAGTAAATGCCACTATTTCGTTTTTTGAACAACGTTATAGGCAAACCGATAACGTCCTCAATCACTGCTGAAATAGGGGCTATATGGAAAGTGACCTGAACCCAGTCAACAACTGCCTCCACGGCACTTTTATTTGTACGCTCTACCCCCCCTATTAGTAAGGGGGGTACACTGGCTTTTTAAAGTCATATTTATTTATGCCTCCTATCAAATCGCAAGCGATTTGATACATGACCGTTCTTGCTTTCTTAACGCGTATTTGTCTCAGGCTCCGCCCAAATGCTTAACGCACTCCGTGCTTGCATTTCTGCGCCTGCATACGCTAAAAGCTACACGGTCATGTTAAATCACTAATACTATATGTTAAACATCAATATCGCCAATATAAATACAATCTTCCAAATTCACTTGTAGCATTCTGCCATGTCCTGCTTCACTCAAGCTCATACACAATAGACAAAGGTCAGCGTAAATTTTAGGCCGACCTTTTACCGTATTTTCTTTAACGTAACTATCATTAAATTTAGACTGTATTTCTTTAGCTAAAGTCATTAATGAAACTTTATCGCCCCAATTTATACGACTAGCAACATAGTTTAAAATAGGTTCACTCAAATTTGAACTATTTGTGTAGCGATATAATCTATCTGCTGTATAATAATCCATTTACATCACCTAATTATTTTTGTTTAAGTGCACTATTAGAACCAACTACTTTAATATCTTCTGCATTCCAGCTATATGCGATAGTTCCAAAATCGCCTGACATTTGAACATACATTTTAACGTCTGGTTCAACTAATTCGCATTCTTGTAAATAGTTTAATTCTACTTTATTAGGCGTTTTAACAGTGATTTGTTCACCTTGCTCTTGACTCGCTAATTTATATGCATAAACAGTTTTATCAGTACGCTCTCCATTTTCATATTTATATTTTTCATCTACACCTAAAAAGTTTAATTGTCCTAAAGTTTTTTTAATATCCAATACTGGTTTCATAATATATCCATCCTTTACAAAATTTTTAATAAAATTAAACGACTTCTAAAGGGTCGCACGAATAGGAATAACTCCCGCAAATCCGTACCACTGCATTTTTGATAATGGAGTGTCTATGCTTCTCCTGACCTATCATATTTTTAATCAAACCTATCGGTTCATCACCTCAAAAAATTCTAAGTCTTCAATTGAAATATGATACATCTTACAAATAAATGTATTAGACACACCATATTGTTTTAAAAATTTATAATCCTTATAAGTAAATCGATAATCATTCTTTTTTGCCATTTCACAAACTTCTAATATACGAAAATATGCAAAATTATACATTTTACAAATTTTTCTTTTAGAAACACCATGAAATCTTAAAATTACAAATTTACGATAATTTAATTGATTTGAACCATCAAAAAAAGGTGTAAACTCAGTCATAATTATCAATTCCTTTCATAAGAATTAACTGTTAACTAGAGTTTACACCACCTTTTGAAATATATTCATTTTATTAATTACCTCCTTATTAGACAATGTGTTGAATATTTCGCATGTTGTCTATTATAATATGTAAGTGGGAATAAACAATACACAATGTTCATCAATACGTTTATTAATAGACAAATACACCCACATTGTTCAATAACACAAGGAGGTTGATTTATTTTTGAAAGAAGATAGGCGAATTAGAAAGACAAAGTCCTCCATTAAACAAGCGTTCACTAAATTACTACAAGAAAAAGATTTAGAAAAGATTACCATTCGCGACATAACAACACGCGCTGATATCAATAGAGGGACATTTTACTTACATTACGAGGATAAATATATGTTACTCGCAGATATGGAAGATGAGTATATTTCAGAACTAACGACATATACTCAATTTGATTTGTTACGCGGTTCTTCAATTGAAGACATTGCGAATACTTTTGTAAATGATATACTCAAAAATATTTTCCAGCATATTCATGATAATTTAGAGTTTTATCATACTATTTTACAATTGGAACGCACGAGTCAATTAGAATTGAAAATCAACGAACATATTAAAAATAATATGCAACGTTATATTAGTATCAATCATTCTATCGGAGGCATTCCAGAGATGTATTTTTACAGTTACGTTTCCGGAGCAACAATTTCAATTATTAAATACTGGGTAATGGACAAACAGCCCATTTCAGTTGATGAATTAGCTAAACATGTGCATAATATTGTTTTTAATGGTCCATTAAGAATAATGGCAGAAAACCGTTTGCATAAATCAAACCTTGATTCACTAACTTAAGTAATACTCGCTTTTCCTAAATCCTTTAGAAAGGAACTATATATCATGATTACTTCATTCAGACATTCTGAAGATATAGATAAACATATTATAAAAACACCATTAGATCATACAGCGTCATGGATTAATGTAGTAGAACCAGACCGAGAAGAAATTGAAAATCTTATGGAACAATATAATATACCTGAAGACTTTATACGTGACCCTTTGGACTCAGAAGAAAGTTCCCGTATTGAATATGACGAAGATACTGGTTACTCATTAATCATTATTGATTTACCTATCGTCAATTCAACTAATCGTAGCGTTCTATCTTTTGTAACGATTCCATTAGGCATTATTATTGGCAACGGTATTATCGTAACAGTTTGTGACGCTGAAAATGAATTTTTAGAAAATTTACCTAAGCGTGATATTAATTTAAAATTTCACAGCAGATTTGCATTAGAAATTTTAACTACTATTGCCGACCATTATAATCGTAACTTACGATTACTTAATAAAAGTAGAATTCGTATTGAGAAAGAACTAAAAAATAACATTACTAACAAACAACTTTTCAAATTAATGGAAGTTGAAAAAAGTTTAGTATACTTTTTAGCTGCCTTAAAAGGTAACGATACAATTATTAAAAAGTTATTCCGTTTACCTGCAATTAAACGTTTTGAAGAAGATGAAGAATTACTAGAAGATTTAATCATTGAAAATAACCAAGCCATCGAAACAACAGAATTACATCAACGTATCTTAGAAAGTATCACAACATCATACGCTTCCTTATTATCTAATGATATGAATACGATTATGAAGACATTAACACTTTTCACGGTACTATTAACGTTACCAACGCTCGTATTTAGTTTCTTCGGTATGAATGTGCCGTTGCCAATTGATGACCATAGTTATATATCTTGGATTATTGTGGTAGGTATTTCATTAATTCTTGTCGTAATTGTTAGTATTTTCTTATGGCGAAAACAGAAATTATAACTAAATTAAAAGGTATGACAGCTTAAAGTTTCACCCTATTGCATTTGCAATGACTGATACTTTGATTACTGTCATACCTCTTTTTTTATTCTACAACTTCTTTATTTGCTTTTCTTTTAGATAAAATTAAAGTAACTGTTATGGCAACGATGAATGATATTGTCATACCAACAAAGTAGTGTAACCATCCTGCATGTACTGGATTGATTGAGATAAATCCAGGCAATCCAGCAGTTCCTAATGCGATTGCTTTAACCTTGAAGAAAGCAATATATGCTGAACCAATACCTGATCCAACGATAGCGCCAATAAAAGGATATCTTAGTTTTAAGTTAACACCAAACATAGCCGGTTCTGTAATACCAAGTAATGCTGAAATACCTGCGGCAGATGCCACACCTTTTAACTTCTTATTTTGTTTAATAATAAAGAACGCTGCAATTGCTGCACCACCTTGTGCAACATTAGACATTGTCGCAATCGGGAATATAAATGATCCACCCGTTTTTGTGGCATCTGCAATTAATGTCGTTTCTACAGCTATAAAGCTATGATGCATACCTGTAATAACAATCGGAGCATACAATAATCCGAATATTAATCCACCAATTGCACCACCAAATTCATAAAGCCATGTTAAACCATCTGATAACCAGTAACCTAATTGTCGAGTGATTGGACCTACAAATGAAAATGTTAGAAATGCTGTTATAAAAATAGATAACAATGGTGTTAACAAATTATCTAACACCGTTGGAATAACTTTGCGTAACCCTTTTTCAATTGAAGCTAAGATATAAGCTGCTACAAGCATAGGTAACACTTGTCCTTGATAACCTACTTGATTAATATGCAAACCAAATACATCCCAATATGGAATAGCCTTACCTGCTTCAACTGCTTTTGGGAAATCGTATGCGCTCATTAGCGATGGATGAACCAATATCATACCTAATGCAGCACCTAAAAACGGATTGCCACCAAAACGTTTTGCTGCACTAAATCCAATTAAAATTGGTAATAATGTAAATGGTGCATTCGCAAAAACATTTATCATTTCAGCTAATCCAGCAAATTGACTATAGACATCTATCAATGATTTACCTGAAAAGAATAAATCTTTCGCAGTCAAAATGTTATTTAACCCCATTAATAAACCACCAGCAACGATGGCTGGTATAATCGGAACAAAGATATCTGAAAGCATTTTTACAAATCGCTGTAACGGATTCATATTTTTAGCAGATTGTGCTTTGACTTCCGAAGTGGTTGATGCTTCTTTTCCAGTTAATTTTTCCAGTTCACTAAATACTTTATTGACTGTACCAGACCCAATAATAATTTGGTATTGTCCCCCAGTAGAAAACGTCCCTTTAACTACATCCATATTGTTTAGCGCCTCTTCATTTACTAAACTTTCATCATTTAAAACTAATCGTAGTCTCGTTGCACAATGCGCCATTGCATCTAAATTCTCTTCTCCGCCTATCGCGTTCAAAATATCTTCTGCGGATTGCTTATAATTCATATATTTAGCCTCCTAATTAGAACCGGTTCCATTTATTCCACTTTATTGTAACCGGTTCCAAAAATATTTGCAACACTCTATTATCATTTTATATAAACACCTACACCATTTTTGATAGCGCATTCATTTTTATTGCTATACTATATGCATGTATATTAACATTAATTATCGGAGGTAATTTTATGAAAGAACGTGGCCATATCGAACAGCTTTGGCGTGAGGAAAAATATCATGTATTGTTACACAGTCAACAGTCTTACCAAATGATAAGGAATGCTTTAAAAACGGATTTATCACTTCATCAAGTCCAACAAATGATTGATGATGCTTTGTTAATTGAACCAAGTATAGGAAGTGTATGTAATGCTTTTGATCATATGTGGGGATATTTTAAAAAATGTGCGAATGAAGAAGAAAGACAACAATCAAAACTACTTAAAGCTGATTTTATTAATGGTAAAATCGACACCCAAACTTTATTAGATTTTTTAGCAGAACTTGCTAATAAATATGATGTTCAATATTTACTACAAAGTCGTGTTTTAAACACAAAAAGAAAGAGATAGATTGAAACTTTAGTTGTAACGGACAAATAGTAGTCATTGGAGTTCAGCAATTCATACTTTGTACTAAAGTTTACTATAATCTATCTCTCAAGGTTTAAATGTACATATCTATATTAAAATGCGTTTCATGATGTTAGAAGATACCATACACATTTAATTAGTTACAGCATAAATCAATTTATACCCTTAATTATTACATTGTTTATATTTTAAATTCGGGGGAGTAATTTTAAGTAATATCTTGTTGCTGCTAATTCTATTGTTAATAAATTGATATTAGATGTAGAAATTGAGTGTGAAAGTTAATAATAGATGATTTAGCTAGTAACATAATTAATTCATATATAGTCAAAAAGTTCTGTTAGATACTGTTCTTGATGAATATTCTTTGATGTTAGGTGTTAGCTATTCTAGATGAGTTTCTTAGATGTGGATGCCTGTCTTGATGAAGTTATCTATGATGTTAATATAATACTTGATGTTGATTCTTAGATGTTAGTGCGATTTCAAGATGCTGATTCTTTGTTGTTGCACTATCTTGGTGACGTTTCTAGTTGTTTATAGTTATCGCATCTCTTGATGTAAAATCTAAGATGTTTATGCATTTCTAGATGTTAATTCTTCGCTGCTTAAGAATTATCTTGATGGTAAATCTAGTTGTGCCATGCATTTTCTCATGATGAATCTAAGGTGTTAATTCATTGATGTGTGCTGTTTCTTGTTGCTTCATTATCTTGATGGTGAATTTCGTTGTCTAATGCACTTTTTCAAATGATTATTCTAATTGTTACGGCAATAACTAGATGGATTTTCTTAGATGTTCACTTTTCTAGATGTTTATACTTATCTTGATGTTTTCTAAACAGAACTTTTAAACGCTTTATTTTTCAGTAGATTGTTTAAAATTTCTTAGTTGATGGTTATTGTTGTTGATTTGAATAATTTGTAGCGAATATTTTGTAACAGGGCTACTAAGAATTTTTATAACAAGAAGTGATTTCAATCGTACTAATTTTCAGCGTTTGATGACAAAAGTGTATGTCCAAACTTAAATAATGGCGATAAAATTTAAGTCATGGGTACATTTAATGTTTTTTGATTCAAACTTCCATTTTGGTCAATTTGCTTTTTTTATAACATAGTTGAATATCAATAAAAGATTAGCAAGTAAGTTCAAAATGGCTATGTATTGTTTTTTGAAATACATAGGTTTGAAATCTATATTAATTATGCACCAAATAATTTAATTAGACTCTATCGAAAATTTCCAAATTTTGCTTACTATCTTTCTAATTTTACTTTTATATTGTGCACAATGCATAAAAACAAGCGTTTTCCTAGGAGTTTTCATTAATTTCTTTTATTTTTCACTATTACCTTTTCAAAAATATTCAACTATAATAGGTATACTATCCATGATTTTAAAAATTTCCATGTTTTACATTTAAATGATAGATTTCAATATATATTAGGCAGGAGAGAGAAATATGACATGCCAACTTAAAATACATCATACATTATCGACAATACCAAGTCGTAATATTAATAATATTATGGTGCTATTTTCACTTACAAGTAAACTCAATATTACGATTAATGGTGAAACCAAAGACGTAAGTAATTATATTATCTTAATTAACCATGGTGATATTTATAATATTAACCACGGCGAAAATATAATCGAATTAATGATACCCGTTTTTTATTTTCATCAACAAGATGATGATTTCTTTAATGGTTATTTAGATCGTCATTTATTACAATCAAGTAATTATATTAAGTCATTAATTGCCAATTTAATCAGTACACCAACAAGTTCTTCTTTAATGGGAAAAAATATAGGTCAAAGTATTATAGACACTTTACTTAAAGAAGCTTTTATAAGAATAGATCATGAATATTTACCAAATATTGCTTTAAGCAATCCAGTGTTTATAGATTGTGTAAACTATATTCATGACAATATTGATGCGCACTTGTCTTTAAAAGATATAGCGATGCATTGCAACATCTCTGAATCATATTGTTCTAATCTTTTTGTTCGATATTTGAGTATGAATTTTAAAGATTATTTTACAAGTATTAAACTTGTTAACGCCATCAATTTATTACTTTCTACAAAACATTCTATTACAACTGTTTCTGAATTGGCTGGTTTTAACAGTCATACAAATTTTGCAAATCAATTTAAGAATTACTTGCATTTTAGTCCTAAACAGTTCCGTTCACTCGTTTCCAAGATTACTGAACCACCACAAATACACTTCCAACAAGATAACGTATCACAATTCACTGAGTTAATTTCAACAATTGATTTAACAGCTCAGTTGGCTACAAATACAACAGATATTCATATAGATGATTTTAATCCGAAAGATCGAAGTCAGCGTGCCAAAGTATTTGTTCGATTCAGTAATTTCAATGAACTATTTCAATTTATTTTCAATGAATATTACGATATTAACTTTGAGCACTTACCAAAACCTGTCGTTTTCATTGACGATATTCACGATATTGAGATTAGCCAAACGAATTACAACCTGTTAAATAGATGTTTTGAAAAGCTTTTCGAAAAAAATATAGGTTTAGCAATCGCTATTAAATCAACACAACAATTCGAAACGATGAAGCAATTAATACTAACATTTTTACAAGGCAATCAAGACTATAAGACAAGCAAGAAATTAGTTAAATTTATGCTCGTATTTTGCTCTAATTCTATGACAGCAGAAGAAATTCATTTATGTCATCTTAAAATTAAAAACAAAAATAAAGAAATTAAATATAGTGTGACAGTCGATGGCTTTTTAGAAACTTATTCAACCGTGGAACAAGTTTATGATGTCATGCAGCGTCTTAAATTCCATTATTACTTTATTGATATTGAAAATTCAAAAACTGCAACACATCTTATCACTAAAAATCAACACTATCATCAAACTGACACACATTTTGAACAGTATAAGAAATTTATTTTAGATTCAGGTATATCATCAACACAATTTGTATATAATAACCTGTCTGTAAGCGGGTTTAAATATACTAATGATGGTAAGAATCCAATTCAATTATCTGACATAGTGTATCACTTAATCGCATTATTACGATATGGCGGTGGCATTAGCTATCAATTATTAGATGACCATTCAAATTATATTTCCTTGTACAACAAATATGGTAGCCCCCTACCATTAATGCATTTATATAAAATGTTTAGACCTTTTGTTAACGAAGACATTGAAATTACAAATAATTATGTATTGAGTCGTAAAGATAATAACTACCATTTCTTATTATTCAATAAAATTAATGATCGATATATGTCAGACGTAAAACAAGATTTCATTTTCCATAATGAATTACCTCAAGACTCTTTGATGATTATTAAAACATTGAATCATGAACATGGTTCAATTCAACATTTGCTTCCAATAAGCGATCAACTTGTTTATATAGAAAAAGAAATTTTAGATGAATTAGACAAAACGAATTACCCTAAAACGGAGCTTGCAGTTCAAGAAGAAACTGGTCGTACATTTGAACTCAAGTTAAATCACGACGAGGTTAAATATATTTGCTTTAAACCAAGCTAAATACTAACAGTCCTCTTGTGTTTAGTTTCTTACGTTAAAGGCTATTTATATCATAAGGAGATGATGTAGGATGAGTAACTCACAAGCAATTCAAGCAATTGAAAACGTGTTAGCAACGTCAAAAGTTGGTGTATTATCAACTGCATATAATAACAAACCTAATAGTAGATATATGGTCTTTTATAATGATGGTCTTACTTTATATACTAAAACGAATATCCATTCTGCTAAGGTCAAAGAAATTAAAGATAATCCAGCAGCATATGTTTTGTTAGGCTATAACGACACAACTAATCGTAGTTTCGTTGAGATGGAAGCGACCATCGAAATCGTTACAGAACAAGAAGTGATTGATTGGCTATGGGAAACACAAGACAAAAGCTTTTTCAGTTCAAAAGAAGACCCAGAGTTATGTGTTTTAAGAGTAGTTCCGCAATCCATTAAGCTAATGAATGATAAATCATTAGATACACCTATTAAAATTGATTTATAATATGTAAGTTTTTAGTTTTAAAATTAGCCAGCAATTGAACATGTTAGCTATAAATTTCAACAGTATCCTATTTATATATATTTCGATTTTGAAAGCGTTTAATACTTTTAACTATATTTTTATTATATAACAATATTTTAGACACATTTTATTCACATTTATTGTGATTAAGGTGTGTCTTTTTAAATTAATTTTATGTAATATAAATACTGCATTTGCAAACTGTTGTACTTTTAGGTATAACAGAATTAACTACATTTAAGGAGATTGATGAACCGTGAAAAATAAAAAAGGGTTTGGTCTTGGTATTAGTTTAATTGCCATCATGTTGATTGTATGTATTGTACTAGTAATCATGATGATGACTGGTGGAAAGAAAGATACATATTATGGAATTATGAAAGACAATGCTACAATTGAAAAAATGATTAGTGAAAAAGATGAAAGCATTGAGAAGAACGTTAAATTACCTTCAGATGCAGACGTTTCAGTTAAAAAAGGTGATTTTGTAATTGTTTATAAATTAGCAGATTCTGATAAAATTGTTAAAGTAAAAAAAGTTGATCATGACGATGTACCACATGGTTTAATGATGAAAATTCATGACATGGGCAAAATGCACATGAAACACTAATTAAGCTTTAATTTTGAATAATATATAAGATATTAAAAGCAGCAGTAAGATGTTTTCTAATTGAAAATTATCTTACTGCTGCTTTTTAAGAATTACTGTGTCAGTCTATTTCCGGTTCGCCTGCGCTTTGCGCATGCATAAAAGCCCCTAACAACCAGAGGTCACTTCGTTTCGGTTCGCCTGCGCTTTGCGCATGCATAAAAGCCCCTAACAACCTGAGGTCACTGCGCTTCGGTTCGCCTGCGCTTTAGCGCATGCATAAAAGCCCCTAACAACCAGAGGTCACTTCGTTTCGGTTCGCCTGCGCTTTAGCGCATGCATAAAAGCCCCTAACAACCTGAGGTTGCCTTCATTTCGGTTCGCCTGCGCTTTGCGCATGCATAAAAGCCCCTAACAACCTGAGGTCACTTCGTTTCGGTTCGCCTGCGCTTTAGCGCATGCATAAAAGCCCCTAACAACCAAAGGTTGTAAGGGGCTTTAAATGTCAGATAGTATTTTTTAAATTGATTTTAAATATTCTTGACCTTTTGCTTTGTCATATACGTTTTCCCATTTAGCTATAACGATTGTTGATAATGCGTTACCAATAACGTTTACACATGTACGTACCATATCTAAGATACGGTCAACACCAATAATTAATGCTAAACCTTGTGCCGGTAAGCCCATGGCACCTAATGTTGTTAATAAAACAACGATTGAAGTTCCTGGTACTGCCGCCATACCTTTAGACGTAATCATTAATGTTAACATCAACACAATTTGCTCTGATAATGTTAAGTGCATTCCATACATCTGTGCAACGAATAATGCTGCAATAGATTGATAAAGTGCTGATCCGTCTAAGTTAAACGTATAACCAATTGGTATAACAAAAGAAGTAATTTCTTTTGGAGAACCGAAGTTTTCCATTTTCTTCATCATTACAGGAAGTACAGCTTCCGAACTTGATGTAGAAAATGCTAAAAGCAATTCACTTTTCAAGATTCTAATAATATTCATGATATTAATACCACACATCCATGCAACTAGTCCTAGTATAGCGAATACAAAGAACACCATTGCAAAGACAACAACTAATACTAATTTTAATAGTGGTAATAATGCGGATGCACCAAATGTAATAATTGTAGTACAAATGAATGCAAACACTCCAAGTGGTGCTAATTTTAAAATTTTATTAATCATCCAGAACACAGCTTCAAGCGATCCGCTTAAAAATTCTTTAACTGGTTCTGCTTTTTTACCTACTGCAGCTAATCCTAATCCAAAGAATACTGCGAAGAAGATAATAGGTAATAATTCACCCTTATTTAAAGCTTCAAAAAAGTTTGTCGGAATAATATGTACAATGGTATCAATAAAATGATTTCCATATGTAGATTGTTCTGCTGCATGTGCAGTTGATTGATATTTAGAAATATCACCTTTAGGTAATTTTGTTGGGTCTAATCCAGCACCTGGTTTAAATAGGTTACCGAAGATAATCCCTAAACCTATTGCGATTGTTGTAATAATTTCAAAGTATAAAATTGTTTTCCAGCCATAACGCCCTACAGTTTTCGATTCCCCAACGTTCGAAATAGAAAGCGCTAGCGAGCAAAATACAACTGGTATAACGATCATTTTAATTAAATTTAAAAATACGTCACCAAATGGTTTAATGTAATTTGCTACGTTTTCTTGTCCATATAATAAAAGTCCTACGACAACACCTAACACTAATGCAATAACAACTTGCATAGGTAGGCTAATTTTTCTCTTGAATAGAGCCATAGTACAAACTCCCCTTCATCTGACATCACTCAATTATATCAGAAAATTGATAATTATCTATAAAAAATTAAAATATTTATCTTTTATAGATGTCAAAAATCACTAATTTCCATACAAAAACTGTTTACCTCAAATAATTAAAATTGAAGGCACTAAACTGTTATACCAGTTATACGCTTCACTATTTTGATGGTTTATAATTTTGATTGAAATATTTATGCTTTGCAGTTTTCAAACTTTTCTTAGTTTCTGTATCAAAGCCTTCAACAAATAATCCTTTATTAGTACTGATAGGTTGCACAACATAAGTTACACCAGGTTCATCTTTAAATGTAACTTCCTTATAGAAGAGACCTTTTTTAGCACTATACTCTGTTTTTTCTGATTTAATTTTATCTTTTAGACTTTTCTCTTCCAAGTAACTGTCAATAAGTTGAATATTCTTATGGCCTTGATATGTTTTCAGACCAAAGAAAAATGCTACAGCAACAATTAATGAAATAAATAATATAATGATAACTTTAATCACGTTTTTTTTCTTCTTCATTATGTAACTCCTTTTTGCTTATCTATTCAGTATGAACGAATCAATTTATTTAATAAAGAGTTTTTACCAGATTGTAACAATTTTTTTCTTCTCAATATTATTATAGAAATCGAATTACATACACGATGCTTTGAAAAAATTTAATAACAAATTTCATTTTACTATCTATCAAAATAATTGACTACTTTTAACAATTAAGAATGATACAATTCCATTTTTTTCAATTTAAAAAATCAGTCATATCAGTCATTACCGATGAAAATACTAAGATATTGATATGTTTTGCATTATTTAACATTTAAATTCAATTATAGACAATTCGATAATTGCGATGAAATCAGTACTTGACAACTATTACACTTCATAATATTGTTTATTTTAACAAGGAGTGATTGGATGTATGTAGAAAACAGCTATCTTAGCAAACAGTTGTGTTTTTTATTTTATGTTTCTTCAAAAGAAATAATTAAAAAATACACAAACTATCTTAAGGATTATGATTTAACCTATACTGGTTACATTGTTTTAATGGCGATTGAAAATGATGAAAAACTTAACATCAAAAAATTAGGTGAACGTGTATTCTTAGATTCTGGAACACTGACACCATTACTAAAGAAATTAGAAAAGAAAGATTACGTTGTTCGAACACGTGAAGAGAAAGATGAAAGAAACCTACAAATTTCTCTAACAGAGCAAGGTAAAGCAATAAAAAGTCCTCTTGCTGAAATTTCTGTTAAAGTATTTAATGAATTCAACATTTCAGAACGAGAAGCATCAGACATTGTTAATAATTTGCGGAATTTTGTTTCGAAAAATTTCGACAATTCCGACAAAAAGTAACTCCCTATCATAAGGTGATGGGCAGAAGTATGCATCGCTATGTTTATTCATTATCTTTATTGCTTGTATAAATCTCGATGCTCAGCTCTTTTGCCCTGATTCCTTATCAGGCACAAATCTACCCATTTATAACTTTTTATCTCCCCTTTTACTTTATCTTTTTTAATACTACTCATATAATGGCTTTGTAATACAAATTTATATAATGGAAGTGATGATATTGAACTTCAATCAATTCGAGAATCAAAACTTTTTTAACGGTAATCCAAGTGATACATTTAAAGATTTAGGTAAACAAGTATTTAATTACTTTTCAACACCTTCATTTGTAACGAATATATATGAAACAGACGAATTATATTACTTAGAAGCTGAACTAGCAGGTGTAAATAAAGAAGATATTAGTATCGATTTCAATAATAATACGCTCACTATTCAAGCTACTAGAAACGCAAAACACAAATCTGAACAACTCATTTTAGATGAGCGTAACTTCGAATCATTAATGCGTCAATTTGATTTTGAAGCTGTTGATAAGCAACATATTACTGCTAGTTTTGAAAATGGGCTATTAACTATTACCCTGCCTAAAATCAAACCAAGCAATGACACTACTTCATCAACATCTATTCCAATTTCATAGTTAAATTTAAAATGAATACACTACTAAAGCCTTAATATCATGCTACGAATATTGCGCATGATATTAAGGCTTTGTCATTTAAATTTAAGAATGCTTCGTATTACATATCAACTGTGTTTCAATGAACCATATTCTTTTTGATATAAATGGCGCATTGTAAATAATGCAATGCAGCCGAATACCGCTAAGAAAATAAATGCTAAATGGCTTGAACCTGTTAAATTAGCTACGTATGTGATGACCAACGGTGGGAAGAATCCTCCTAAACCACCCATCATTGATACGATACCATTTGCTGATCCTGCTTCATTTGAGAAGTATGATGGTACTAATTTAAAAATTAAGCCGTTACCAATACCTGCACAAATACTTATTGTTAAACAGCCTACAGTGAATAATGCGATATGGTCTGAAATACCTAAAATAACGGCACCGATAATCATAATAACAAAATCAATCATCAGTACTTTAACTGCATTAAATTTATCACCTAGTATACCACCTATTGGTCTCAAGAATGTTGCCAGCGCAATGAATACACCTGAACGAATACCAGCATCTACTTTGTCAATTCCAAAATGATTTACTAAGTAGTTAGGTAAGAAAATACCAAATGCAACAAAAGCACCAAAAGTAATGAAATACCAATAACTTAAGTAATATAATTTGTAGTTTTTAGATAATGTTTTCATTTGAGCCATTAATGGCACTTTAATTTTACGTTCTTGTGTGTCACCAAAAATGAACATAATTAATGCAAATAAAGCGATAATAATTAAGTAACTTCTAACTGTTGTTTGCCAACCAATAATACCCGCTATCGGTGGTGCTAAAAATGAAGAAACTGCTGTACCGATATTCCCCATACCATAAATACCATTTGCTAGACCTACTTTTTCTTTAGGGAAATATTTAGGAACTGATGTAACACCAACAGAGAAAATTGCGCCACCTACGCCAAGGAAAAATCCTGATGCCATTAACATCCCCGGCGTTTGTGCTTGGCTCAAGAAAAATATCGGGAATAACAATACGATAAAACTTGTAAAGAATACCCATTTAGCACCAACAATATTTGTTAAATAACCAAATGGCACACGGAGCACTGATCCCAAAATAACTGGTATCGCTAAAATGATTGATATTTGACCTTCAGTTACATTGACATCCTGTTTAATAAAAGGCATTAAAGGAGCAATAATACTCCAAGCCATAAATCCAACCACTAAACTTAATGTTTGTAATGTAAGTTGAAAGCCACCTTTTGTTTTGTACATACGTTTCACCTTCACCAAAATCATTTATTTTTTAATAGATATCAATACTCTGCCTATATGTTAGAGGTCAATGTTATTTAAAAATGCTTTCATTTATATGAAAACATTCAATATAGACAAAGTATTGACTACATATATATTTTATTATGATTGTGAAAAAGTGAACATAAGGATTTTCCCTTATTTATGGTGTGATTTCCCCTATACAATGTCCCTTTACGATGCATTTAGACACTATTTTGTCATCATTTTAATCATATTATTAAGGAACGCTCACATACTTTTCTTAATTTTTTTCAATTAGTTACAATTACTGCTTGAAAATCACGTTACGTTACCCTTTATGCTGACAGCGTAAGGAGGTTTATCATGTATAAAATCAATATTATTAGATCAGATTCCGTCTATAAGAAAATACTCAAGGCACCATTAAACGAACGTGATTCAATTTTCACTAAAGAAATATTAGTACCTTTTAAAAAGAAATTTGAGGTGCAGCAGATTCCTATTCATAATGATGACAAGCAGACAATGAGTGCGATTCAACTTTTAGATGTATTTCATAAGTCTCCCGAAGAACTGGTTGAAACTGACCAAATGTCAATACAATACCTGAATAATGATTTCTGGATTAATTGTGAAAAATATTTAAAAGTTGCTATAGATCAATTTGCAAATTATAGTATCTCATCTCAAGTTTCTAACTATCATTTCACAGTATTACTTGGAGATAGCCAAAAACCACTTATGTATCTAAATAAAAATCGTGGTGGTGATGGTGGCATACCAGGTTATATTATGATTTATTTAGTGCCGAGTACAAGTACAATTAATTCTATGAAAAGCTTAATTGCACATGAAGTAAATCATAATATGCGCTATCAATATATTGATTGGGATGGCGGAAGTTTGATTGAATTGATTATTGCAGAAGGATTAGCTGAAAACTATGTAGAATCATTGTATGGTAAAGCGCATATTGGACCGTGGGTAACAAATACTAATTGGAGTCGTGATAACGTAAAAATTAAAAATACTATTTATAATCATTTACATTTAAAGCATATATTTGAATCGATGCCTTATCTCTATGGTGATGATATTAATAAACTTCAAGGTAGGCCTATCGTTGGCTTATCTCATGCTGCCGGTTATGCATGTGGCTATCACTTGGTGAAATACTTTTTACAAAAATCAAACATACCTATTGAAGTTGCCACAACACTTCCAGCACAAAAAATAATAAATGAGGTGACTGAATTTTGGCATACACATACACTTTAAAAGATATTATTGAAATTACAGGTGTAACTAAAAGAACTTTACATTATTACGATGAAATAGGATTATTAGTTCCAGATAAAAATGATAAAAATTATCGCGTTTATAAACAGCAAGACTTAGAAAAATTACAAAAGATTTTAATACTCAAGTCTTTTGATTTTGATATCGCTAAAATAAAACAATACATTTCATATGATAATGAACAATTGCGAAAGTTATTATCAGAGCAAATAAGCAAGTTAGATAAAAAGATTTCTGACTTACAATTAATTAGACGCTCTGTATGTGAATTTATTAAAGGACATTCTCTAATAGATACCAGCATTTTAAACAAGACACTACAGTCACAATATGATAAAGAAGCATCTATAAAATATGGTCATACGAAAGCATATCAATCATTTATTAGACGTAAAGATAACTTACAATCACAGGATATCAGACAGAAATTGTCAACAATCTTCAATAAATTTAATCATATGTCTTTGAGTCATTATCCAATCCAAGACTGTAATGATATCGTGACAGAATGGAAATCTTTTATGAATACTATCGCTGATTTTGATGATGAAACATTATGCTGTATTGCTAAAACATATGAAGATGATACGCGTTTCAAAGATTACTTTAATTCATATGATAATCAAAATTTAGCATCATACATTTCAGAAGCTGTTAATTATTTTTTGAGCAATGTGAATAAGAGCGACAATTTTTAATCCTCATACAGATGCTACAACACTGAATACACCAACTAAAATAATTGTTCAAAGTAGAAAACTAATCATTTATTCTCTAAATCAATAACTATATTAAAAGTTGTACCTTTGCAAAGCGAATTAGTATAGGTTATCGAAAGGAGAAAGGATTAGGTTCCATTCGATTTATAAAAAAATATATATTTCGAAACATACAAAAGCGCCAGAAGATTCCCCGTTTCCTCTGGCGCTTTGTATGGTATTATTTTCAAACATTAAAACTCTAATAATTTCTTTTTCAATGCATATTCAACGAGCTCTGGTTTACTTTTCAAGCCAAGCTTTGTCATAATATGCGTCTTATGTGCCTCTACTGTCTTTACAGAAACAAATAATTTCTCTGCAATTTCTTTATTCCCGTAACCTTTGGCAATAAGTGGTAATATTTCTAGTTCTCGTTTTGATAATATTTTAAAAGGATCTGATGTGTTTGCAGTGTCCTGATTTGAATTAGATACAAATTCATTCACTAAAGATGTTGTAAGTTTCATATCTACATATGTTTCACCTTTATATACAGTTCGAATAGCTAACAATAATTGTTCATCAGGTGCATTTTTCAATATGTAACCTTTCGCACCATTACGCAACACATGGAACAAATACTCCTCATCATCAAACATTGTTAATATTAGTATTTTAGTTTCAGGAAAACTGTCAGCAATTTTACTCGTAGCGATAAGACCTGACTCACCTGGTGGCATACTTAAATCCATTAGTAACACATCAGGTTTATATTCCATTACTTTTTGGTAAGCTTCGACGCCATCTGCAGCCGTTGCAACAACTTCCATATCATTTTGATAATTTAAAATCATAGAGAACCCCGTACGGACAACAGCGTGATCATCGGCAATGACTATTTTCAATTTTATTCCCCCAATGTATGTTTCAAATTGGAATGTTCAATGTAACATTGGTACCCTCACCAATTTTCGTTTCGATGTTGACGCTACCACTGACTAATTCAGCTCGCTCATTCATTCCATATAAACCGAGTCCAGAACCTTTAGGCTTAGAACTTGGATCAAAACCATTTCCCGCATCTATCACTTCAGCAACCAAATGTCGCCCAGTTTGACGGATACCTACATTTATTTCATTTACATCAGCGTATTTCAACGCATTTAGAATAGCTTCTTGCACTACTCGATAAACAACCGTTTCAATATCACTATCAAAGCGGGTATTTTTAATATTTGATGTATATATGATTTTTATTCCATAATTTTCTTCAAACTGTTTAAAATATGATTTAAAAGCTGCCTCAAGGCCTAGATCATCCAAAGAAGCGGGTCTTAATTCAACCGACATATTACGTATATCATCAATTAATTTAGCGACAATATATTCAATATTTTCTGCGTCTTCCAAAAGCTTTGCTGTATCTTCTTGATATTTCAACAATCGCAATTGAACATCTACATTTAACATTTCTTGAATCACACTATCATGTAATTCCCTAGAAATTCGTTTTCGCTCATTTTCTTGTGCGGAAATCGTTTTACGCATCATACGTTGTTGATGCAATTTTTCTTGTTGTTCAATCTGTGATGAGACATTTTGAAGCGTAAATGCATGAATCCCTCTATCCTGATCAATAAGCTGATAAGTTGCAGTAAACGGCATCACTTTTTGATCTTTCGTCTTCATAAACACTTGAAAATTCGTAGCTTGTACTTGCATGGACTCTAAGAAACAATCTTTACATGATTGTACATCATAGGCATTTGTATACCCTTCACATCTGTGACAAATCGCATTCGCCACAGCACTGTAATTATCTTCTTCAGATAATATATCTTTAGCAGCATCATTCATTGCAATAATTTTACCACTATCGTCGGCAAATACTATTTTTTCGATTGAATGTTCATAGTATTTTTTTAATAAAGCTTCTAATTGTATACTGTCCTCATTAATCATGACCTACACCCTAATTCATCTCATTATTTATCATCATTGAAAATACCAAACTTACGTTGAATATCATCGTTATCAAATATTTTTGGTAAAGGACGTCCATCTCTTTGACCAAATAATAGTACGCCATACACTTGATTCTTATACCAAAGCGGCACTGCTAAAACTGCTGTTAATGATTCGCTTAATAAAATTGGATAGTCAATCTTTTCTTCTGGTCCCAATGCTAAACCGACATTAGCTATAATCATACGCTTCCCTGTTTTCATAACAGTTCCAGCTAATCCACGGCCTTTTCTTAAAATAATTAATTTAAACCGATTATTTTTATTACCTGAAACATAGTGCCATTTTATTGGAGATGATGGTTTGTTAGATTCATAGAAAGCGATTGCCGCAAAATCATAACCTTCTTCTTTGCGTATTTTATCTAATGTCTCTTGAAATCTACGATCTTCAATAATTGCTTCTGGTGTCAAATCCTTTCACCTCTTATACTTACACTTTATTCTTACGGTAAATAATATATCTGCGATTTATATATGTCAAAGGTACACTCCAAACATGTACTAAACGTGTGAATGGCCAACAAGCCATAATAGTGAAACCTAATAATATATGAATTTTAAATGCAATTGGTACACCACTCATTAATGATGCATCTGGTTTCAACATAAATAATTGTCTAAACCAAATTGATAATGAAGTTCTATAGTTAAAATCTGGATGCTGTATATTTGTTACTAATGTTGCATAACATCCCATAAATACAATAAGTAATAATAAGAAGTTAACAAAGATATCGGACGCTGAACTTAATCTGCGAATACTTTTCGTAGTAACACGTCTCGCTGTTAATAAAAACATCCCTACCAATGTAATTATACCAAAGATACTCCCTATATAAACAGCACCAATATGATATAAATGCTCAGACACACCGGCAGCATCCATCCACGACTTAGGTATTAATAATCCTACAACATGTCCAAAAAATACCGGAATAATACCTAAGTGAAATAATAAACTACCCCACATCAATCTTTTTCTTTCAATTAATTCACTAGATTTTGCTGTCCACGAAAATTTATCATAACGATAACGTGCAATATGACCTGCGACAAAGACAACTAAACATAAATACGGAAATATAACCCATAAAAACTGATTAAGCATGATGTTTCACTCCTTTTGGTGATGTCAAACATAATTTCAATGTTTTTCTAAGCGCTTGAATCACATAGGCATATGGATTGTTATCTTCACCAAGTGCATTCGCCATCACATATGTTCCATCCTCAATAATCATAATGATTAATTGAATATTCTCTTCAGCTCTTGGATCATTTCTCCATTCTGCCACTTGTAAAAATTGCAACATCAACGGTAGATAATCAGAAAGTTCATTGTCTACCATTTCTAGTCCAAACATCTCGTACAATACCTTTAGTTTCGCTAACATTTGCCCACGTTCTTTTTGTGTATCAAACTTGTTATACGTCATATATAATGGTGCTTTTTTCGTAAAATCAAATGTATCTGTATAAATCGCTTTGATTTCTGATAAAGAAAATGTCATCATTACATTTCTAAATGCTATTAAATCGTCATAGCCTGGATGATCTTTCGAAATTGTTTCTTCAAAAGTCTTTGGATGAAATGTTAATTTTTCCGGAAAGCATAGCTGTTGCGCTATATATCCAAAACTTTCTTGATACTTTTTAAAATTATCGAAATTAATCACGGAAAATCCCTCCATAGAAATTCTCATTATAAATTTCTTGACCAGTTTTTCCTGAACCTACTGCAACACCACAACCTTCACAGTTATCACCAAAGTGTTCGCCACCATAGTTATATCCCGTACTACCTTGAGCATGATACGTATCTAAATATGTTTCCTTATGTGACGTTGGAATAACGAATCGATCTTCATATTTAGCTAGTCCTAATAAGCGATACATATCTTTAGTTTGTCGTTCAGTTAAACCTAATCGCTCTAAACGTGATGTATCAAATGGTTGTTGTGTAACTTGGGAACGCATGTAACTTCTCATCATTGCCATACGCTGCAATGCTTCTTTTACTGGTTTTGTATCTCCTGCCGTGAAAATATTCGCTAAATATTCAATCGGCAAGCGCATTTCTTCAATGGCTGGGAAAATCGCATCCGGATTTTGATTTGTATTTTTACCTTCGAAATAGCTCATAATTGGGCTAAGTGGTGGGCAATACCAAACCATCGGCATCGTTCTAAATTCAGGATGTAATGGAAATGCTAGTTTATATTCAATCGCTAACTTATAAATTGGTGAGTTTTGTGCAGCTTCAATCCAATCATAACTAATGCCATCTTTTTCAGCTTGTGCAATGACTTCTTCGTCAAATGGATTTAAGAATATATCTAATTGTTTTTCGTATAAATCTTTCTCGTCTACTGCTGAAGCTGCTTCATGAACTCGATCTGCATCATATAATAAAACACCTAAATAACGCATACGTCCTGTACAAGTTTCAGAACACACTGTAGGCATCCCCGCTTCAATTCTCGGGAAACAGAAAGTACATTTTTCTGCTTTGTTCGTTTTCCAGTTGAAGTATACTTTTTTATATGGACAACCTGTCATACAGTAACGCCAACCACGACAAGCATCTTGGTCAACTAGCACGATGCCATCTTCATCACGTTTATACATAGCACCTGAAGGACACGATGCAACGCAACTTGGATTCAAGCAATGTTCACACAAACGTGGTAAGTACATCATAAATGTTTCGTCAAATTGGAATTTAATATCTTCTTCTATTTTTTGGATGTTAGGATCTTTTGGACCTGTAACATGACCACCTGCTAAGTCATCTTCCCAGTTAGGTCCCCATTCAATTTCAATGTTATCCCCCGTAATTTCTGAATACGCTCTAGCAACTGGAGAATGATTACCTGATTTCGCAGTTGTTAAATGTTCATAATTATAGTTCCATGGCTCGTAATAATCTTTAATTAGTGGCATATCTGGATTATAGAATATTTTCCCTAATGCAATTTTTGAAATTCTACTTCCAGATTTTAATTCAAGTTTCCCTTTACGATTTAGTACCCAACCACCTTTGTAGTGTTCTTGGTCTTCCCAACGTTTCGGATACCCTACACCTGGCTTAGTCTCTACGTTGTTGAACCACATGTACTCAGCACCTGGACGATTTGTCCAAGTGTTTTTACATGTCACACTACACGTATGGCATCCTATGCATTTATCTAAATTTAATACCATCGCAACTTGCGCTTTAATCTTCAAGCCAATTAACCTCCTTCATCTTTCTAACTGCTACATATAAATCCCTTTGGTTCCCAATTGGTCCATAATAATTAAAGTGATAACTAATTTGTGCATATCCTCCGACTAGTTGTGTTGGTTTCAAATGGATTCTAGTCGGCGCGTTGTGTGAACCACCACGTGTATCTGTAATTTCTGACCCAGGCGTTTGAATATGTTTATCTTGTGCATGATACATAAACATTGTACCTTTAGGCATACGATGCGAAATAACTGCTCTTGCCGTTACAACACCATTACGGTTATACACTTCTAGCCAATCATTATCTTGGATATCGTGTTTTTCAGCATCTTCATTTGATATCCAAACCGTTGGACCACCTCTAAATAGTGTCAACATATGCTTATTATCTTGATACATTGAGTGTATATTCCATTTTCCATGAGGCGTTAAATAACGCAGTACCAAAGCATCTGTACCACCTTTAATTTTCTTATCTCTATCACCAAATACCATTGGTGGTAACGTTGGTTTATATACTGGTAAGCTTTCACCAAACTGTTGGAAAACTTCGTGATCCACATAATAACTTTGACGTCCTGTTAATGTTCTAAAAGGCACTAAACGTTCTACATTCGTTGTAAATGGTGAGTAACGTCGGCCTTGCTTATTAGATCCCGGGAATACTGCTGTTGGTATAACTTCACGTGGTTGTGATGTTATATTTAAAAACGAAATTTTTTCAGCAGCACGCTCACTAGAAATATCTTTCAATGGCATACCAGTTTGTTGTTCAAGATCCTCATATGATTTCTGTGATAACTTTCCATTCGTAGCTGATGAAATATTAAGTATGGCATCAGCGACATTACGTGCTGTATCAATACGTGGACGATTCGTTCTGACAGAATCTTCATTTGTGTCACTCCACGTGCCTAACATACTTTTTAGTTCTTCGTACTGCTCACTGACACCGAAACTTACACCATGTGCTCCAACTTTCCCTTTTTCAAGTACAGGACCAAGCGTGACATATTTGTCGTAAATTTTAGTGTAGTCGCGTTCTACAATTGCAAAGTTAGGCATTGTACGTCCAGGTACCGCTTCAATTTCACCCTTCGACCAATCTTTCACTACGCCGTATGGTGTTGAAATTTCTTGCTTTGTATCATGACTAAGTGGAGTTGTCACAACATCTTTAAACGTTCCAGGTAAATAGTCTTTTGCCATTTCTGAAAATGCTTTTGCCAATGTTTTATAAATATCCCAGTCTGAACGTGATTCCCATAATGGATCAATGGCAGGATTGAAAGGATGTACATATGGATGCATATCCGTTGATGATAAATCATGTTTTTCATACCAAGTTGCTGCCGGTAAAACAATGTCAGAATATAACGGTGTTGCCGTCATTCTGAAGTCTAAAGAGACCACTAAATCTAACTTACCTGTTGTTTCTTCACGCCACGTAATTTCTTCTGGCTTTTCATCTTCATTTGGTGTAGCTAATAACCCTGATTTTGTGCCAAGTAAATGCTTCATAAAGTATTCTTGACCTTTTGCAGAACTTGAAATTAAGTTTGAACGCCATATAAATAATGATTTTGGATGATTCTTTTTCAAATCAGGATCTTCTATTGCAAATTGTGTTTGTTTTGATTTCATTTCATCAATTGCACGTTGCAAAATCGCTTCATTTGAATCTATACCTTCATCTTTAGCTTCTTCTGCAAACAACAAGCTATTTTTATTAAATTGTGGATATGATGGTAACCAACCAAGTCTAGCTGCTAACACATTATAATCAGCTGGATGTTGATGTTTTAACTCCTCTGTTTTAGCTAATGGAGATTTTAAACGATCTACATTTGACTCTTCATATTTCCATTGGTCTGTAGCAAAATAAAACCAACTTGTTCCGTTTTGCAAACGTGGTGGTCCTTGCCAGTCTTTCGCAAATGCGACAGTACTCCATCCTTCAATTGGGCGACATTTTTCTTGTCCCACATAGTGAGCCCAACCGCCACCATTCACACCTTGACAGCCACATAACATAACTAAGTTTAAGATTGAACGATAAATCGTATCTGAGTTAAACCAATGGTTAATACCCGCACCCATGATAATCATTGAACGCCCTTCAGTATCGATAGCGTTTTGCGCAAATTCTTTCGCTACTTGAATGACAACACTTTGTTTTACGCCTGAAATGCCTTCTTGCCAAGCAGGTGTATATTTTGATTCTGCATCGTCGTATCCTTTTGATTCTAATTTATGATCAAAACGACGCACGCCATATTGACTTGCCATTAAGTCAAAAATTGTAGCAATACGGACTTTGTCACCATTTGCTAAAGTGACTTGTCGAGTTGGAATTGGACGATTGAATATCCCATCTCCATCACTATCAAAGTATGGGAATTGAATTGTTTCTAATTCATATCCACCTTCTGTCATTGATAATGTAGGGTTAATTTTAGAACCATCTTCTGTTTCTAGTTTTAAGTTCCACTTCTTACCTTCTTCCCAACGTTGCCCCATTGTGCCATTAGGTACCACTAAACTGTCACTGATTGTGTCGTGGATTACCGGTTTCCATTCACTTTGCTCTGTCGTTTGTCCTAAGTCACTTGCTCTTAAAAATCTACCCGCTTTATATCCATTTTCATCTTCATCTAACATGATGATAAATGGCATGTCTGTATATTGTTTCGCATAATTAATAAAGCGTTCATTCGGTTGATTAACATAATACTCTTGTAAAATAACATGTGTCATCGCTTGAGCAATTGCAGCATCTGAACCAGGATTCGGGGCTAACCAGTTATCAGCAAACTTCACATTTTCTGCATAATCAGGTGCTACTGAAATAACTTTTGTTCCTTTATAGCGAACTTCTGTCATAAAATGTGCGTCTGGCGTACGCGTTAGTGGTACATTAGAGCCCCACATAATAATGTATGATGCGTTATACCAGTCACTTGATTCAGGCACATCTGTTTGCTCTCCCCAAATTTGTGGAGAGGCAGGTGGTAAATCTGCATACCAGTCATAAAAACTAAGCATTTCACCACCAAGCAAATTGATGAATCGAGCACCTGCTGCATAACTAATCATCGACATCGCTGGAATAGGTGTAAATCCTGCGATTCGATCTGGACCATATTTTTTAATTGTATATAGTAATTGTGCTGCGATAATATCCGTAACATCTTTCCAATTTGAACGCACATGTCCACCCATACCACGGGCTTGCTTATACTGTTTGGCTTTGTCTTCATTTTCAACAATAGAAGCCCATGCAGCCACACGATTGCCATTGTTTTCTTCTAATGCTTCAGTCCATAAATCCCAAAGCTTCCCACGAATATATGGATATTTAATTCGAAGTGGGCTGTATTCATACCAAGAGAATGATGCACCACGAGGACAGCCTCTCGGTTCATATTCAGGCATATCCGGACCACAACTAGGATAGTCAGTTTGTTGATTTTCCCAGGTAATCACACCATTTTTCACAAAGACTTTCCATGAACATGATCCAGTACAGTTAACACCATGCGTTGTTCTTACTTCTTTATCATGGCTCCAACGTTCTCTGTACATTTTTTCCCATTCTCTACTTTTACTTTCTAGGATCGACCAATTCCCATTAAATTTTTCTGTTGGCTTAAAGAAATTCAATCCAAATTTTCCCATATTTATATCCTCCTACGTATAAAAATACGATGTGTAGATGTCGTGTTTTTAAATACTAAAAATGCCCAAGACTATTGCTTTAATTAGATTGTACATTTTTTCACAAATATAAAATATTAGGGAATTACCTAATTACTTAAGGATTTTCCCTATCAATAATTGGATTTTATTGAAATTTTACACAATCACATGTGACCATGTTTATTGCCAATCTAAATCGTTCAAATTTGGCACAACGACAAATAAGGCTTCAACACGAATATATTCTCTCGGTTGAAACCTTACTTATTCATTTTTTATAAATTAGTGACATAACACTGTTTTAGCATCTGCACGATCGGTTGAAATATATGTTACATTTTCTTGCTGCTTAATAAACGCATCATAGTAATCATATTGCGACGAATGATATGTGCCATTCGATGAATCATTTGGGTTTAGCAAACAGCCATAACCTTCGTCATATAAATGTTCACAGAGGATAAGGGCGTCATGTTTAGCACCACTTACTACATAAAATTGCTTCGTAGGATCATATGATTTAGGAGTGTTTTCAGTATAACCAACAACTTCCCCAATAATACATATACCTGGTTTCGCCTCAATTGAATAGTGTTGCAATTTTGAAATAATATTACTTAAATGCCCCTTAACAACAAACTCGTTAAAACACGATGCTTGAAAGACAATCGCTATCGGATAATCAATATCTGTGTACTGTTGTATCTGTGTGATAATTTTCCCTAAACGTTTTACCCCCATATAAATCGCTAACGTACCACCATTCACTAAGGAATTGACATCCACTTCATTTTCTTCTGAATCTTTAAAGTGACCTGTAGAAAATGTCACACTTTTAGCAACTGTACGCATTGTCAAACCTGTCTGCAAAGTAGCAACTGCAGCACTCGCAGATGTCACACCAGGTACAATTTCAAACGCAATATTAAAGTTGTTTAGTGTGTCAACTTCTTCTTGAACTCGTCCAAATATTGCTGGGTCGCCACCTTTAAGCCTCACAACCTTGTTATATCGACGTGCTGCTTCCACGATACAGTCATTTATTTTTTCTTGCTGAATGTGTTTTGCATACGGCTTTTTACCAACATCGATAATTTCAGTAGTCAAATTCGCATATTGTAAAATCAACGGATTCACTAATCGATCATATAGTATAACTTCCGCTTCACGTATTAAACGCTCAGCCTTTTTAGTCAAATAATTCGGATTACCTGGTCCCGCACCTATCAAGTAAACCTTGCCATATTCATCTACAGACATATATATACGTTCCCGTCTGTAACTTCTACCTCATAAACATCTACACAACCTTCATCAGGTTCTTGTACAATCCCAGTATTTAAATCAATCTTTTGATCATGGAGTGGACAGAATACATATTCACCACTCACTGTTCCCTCTGACAATGGCCCTTGTTTATGCGGACAAATATTGTGAATCGCGTGAATTGTACCACTTTCAGTTAAAAACAATCCTATTTCTTTGCCTTTGACAATAACCTTTTTACCAATTAAGGGTGTCAATTCATCTAAAGTTGTCACTTTGATTTTCTCTTTCGTTTCCATGTATTACACCTTCTCCACTTCAAAGATTTTTCGAGCTTGCGCATTACTAGTGATTGCTTCCCAAGGTTCAGCTTCGACTGCTTTTTTAGCATCCATAATACGTTCAAATAATTCATTCTGTCTTTCTGGATCAAGCAACACTTCTTTAACATTTTCAAACCCTAGTCTTCTTAACCACGGTGCTGTTCTTTCAGCATAAATACCTGTCTCGCGATAATATTGCATCAAAGCACCACATAATTTGATTACTTCATCTTCTGTTTCTACAGTTGTTAAAAATTCAGCTTTTTCAACTTCTGTACCACCATTACCACCGATATAGATTTGGAATCCATTTTCAACTGAGATAATACCAAAATCTTTAACACCTGATTCAACACAACTTCTTGGGCAGCCTGATACACCCATTTTGAATTTATGAGGTGTATCGATGTATTCAAATGTTTTTTCTAAACGAATGCCAAGTCGTGTCGTGTATTGCGTACCAAATCGACAAAACTCTTTGCCGACACAGCTTTTAACTGAGCGTGTTTTCTTACCATAAGCTGATGCTGAACGCATACCTAAGTCTTCCCATATATTTGGTAATTCTTCTTTTTTAACTCCATACAAACCAACACGTTGCGAACCTGTCACTTTAACTAGTGGCACATGATATTTCTTAGCCACTTCTCCTAGACGAATCAGTTGGTCTGCATCTGTAACACCTCCACGCATTTGAGGTATAACAGAAAATGTACCATCATTTTGAATATTCGCATGGTAACGTTCGTTAGCAAATCTTGATTCTCTTTCATCTTCATGATCATGTGGATAAACCATGTTTAAATAATAGTTGATTGCTGGTCGACATTTTGGACATCCACCTTTATTTTTAAAGTTTAAAACATGTCGAACTTCTTTAGATGTTTTTAAACCTTTTGCTCTTATTTGCGTTACAATTTGATCGCGTGTCAAATCAGTACAACCACATATACCAGCAGGTTTTGCGGCAACAAAGTCATCTCCTAAGGTGTGCTGCAATATTTGAGCAATTTGCGGTTTACATTTACCACATGAATTCCCCGCTTTTGTTTTAGCCGTTACTTCTTCAACTGTTGTAAAGCCATTTTCCGTAATAGCATTTACTATAGTACCTTTATCAACACCATTACAACCACAAATTGTTTCATCATCAGCCATATCAGCAATTGATAGCGATGCCTCTTCTCCACCTTTAGTAAGCAATGATACCAGTGTGTAATCTTCAGTAGATTCACCTTTTTTCATCATGTTATAAAAGCGTGAACCATCATCGATATCACCATATAAGACTGCACCGACCACATTTCCATCTTTTAAAAATACTTTTTTATAGTTATTATCAACACTATTAAATATTTCAATACCTTTGATTTCAGCATTTTCAACAATTTGACCAGCACTATATAGCTCACAACCAGAAACTTTTAATGATGTAAATGTAGTGGAACCTTTGTATCCATCTGTTTCTTTATTCGTTAAATGATCTGCCAATACTTTACCTTGTTCATATAAAGGTGCAACTAAACCATAAACTTTACCGTTATGTTCTGCACATTCACCGACTGCATATACATTGCTATCACTTGTTTGCATCACATCATTGACAACAATACCACGATTAACATCTAGACCTGATTCTTTGGCTACTTCTGTGTATGGTCGAATACCTACTGCCATAACAACTAAGTCTGCCGGAATCTCGCGTCCATCAGCCAATTTAACACCTTCAACATCATCTTCTCCTAAGATTTCAGTTGTGTTGGCTTGCATTTCAAACTTCATACCTTGCTTTTCTAGATCTGCTTTAAGCATATTTCCAGCTTTACGGTCTAACTGCATTTCCATCAACCACTCAGCCAAATGCAACACTGTTACTTCCATACCTTGATCTAATAAACCACGTGCACATTCTAAACCTAATAAGCCCCCACCGATAACAATCGCTTTCTTTTTAGTCTTAGCAATGTCCATCATTTTTTCAGTGTCATCAATTGTTCTCCAGCCAATAACACTTGGTAAGGTCGAACCTGGCACTGGAATGACAAATGCTTTAGATCCTGTCGCAAATATTAATTTATCGTATGCTACTTCAATACCATTTGCAGTCGTTACATTTTGATTTGCTCTATCTACTTCAATTACAGGATCATTTGTAATTAACTCGATACCATGTTCCTCATACCACTCATATGGATTCATAATTGTTTCTTCAACTGTCATTTTATTTTGTAAAATATTTGAAAGCATGATGCGATTATAATTAGGATAAGGTTCTTTACCAATTACTGTAATATCATATAAATCATTGGCACGCTCTAATATTTCTTCGATTGTTCGAATGCCCGCCATACCGTTACCAATCATTACTAGTTTTTGCTTTGCCATAAAATATGCCCCTTTACTACATAATATTTATTTCAAAAAAAGGTTTAATTTTTCGTTAGTGCTTTTATATTTTCATTGGAATCATTAAGCTTTCTAATCTATCTTTAATGATTTGCTTTAAAATTGGGTCGAAGTTAATTGAAGGTGTGATGTGTATATCTGTATTAATAACCATGTCATTCATTTGCTGCTTCACTTTGTTAACAAGTCTTCCGTCATATAAAAATAAAGGTACGACAATCAATTTTTGATACTGTCTCGCAATATCTTCTAAATCATGTATAAAACTGATTTCACCATATAGCGTTCTCGCATAAGTAGGTTTATTAATCTGCAAATGTTGAACGCATGTCTGTAACTCTTCATGTGCTTTTGTAAACTTGCCATTAATATTGCCATGTGCAACAACCATAACTCCAACTTGTTGTTCGTCACCTGCTAATGCGTCACAAATACGTTGTTCAATTAATCGTCTCATTAAAGGATGTGTACCAAGTGGCTCGCTTACTTCTACCGTTATGTCTGGATAACGCTGTGTCATTTCATGAACGATATTCGGTATATCCTTGAGATAGTGCATGGCACTAAAGAGAAGCAAAGGTACAATCTTAAGCTTTTTAACGCCACTTTTAATCAACGTCGTCATTACTGTTTCTAAATCCTGATGCTCACTTTCTAAAAATGCAATATCATAGTGATGTATATCATCTTTTACTAATTCAGAAATAAATGCTTCTAACGCTTGATTCTGTCGTCCGTGCCTCATGCCATGTGCAACAATGATATTCCCATTCACATTTACCAACCCTTTCACACGTATTGTATACCAAATCATTTCGTTTTTGTGAAAAGAATCACATTATAATGTAAAATCAGGGAATTCCCTGATGCCTGTAGTCATGCATATTCCTTATAAATTTTCCCTTTTTGTTAAATCAAAAAAGCGACCAATATGTTAATCCCTACTCAACATTCATTCATTTGAGCAAGCATCAATATATCGGTCGCTTGTAGTGTATATTATTATCTTAAAATGGTGGTTGGCCTAGAATCGTTTCTTCAAAACGTTCAGGTATTAATACTTTACGCATGATTACACCTAAATCGCCATCATCATTTTCATGTTCGCTGTATATTTCATAACCTCTTTTTTCATAAATTTTAAGTAACCACGGATGCAATCTTGCAGATGTACCTAAAGTAACTGCCGCTGACTTTAACGTATCTCGCAAAAATGTTTCTTCAACATAAGTAAGTAATTGGCTACCATAGCCTTTCCCTTCATACTCAGGATTTGTCGCAAACCACCAGACAAAAGGATAGCCCGAAATGCTTTTCACACTTCCCCAAGGATATCTGACCGTAATCGTAGATATAATTTCATCATCAATTGTCATGACAAATGTAGTATTTTTATCTATATTTTCTTTCACAGCATCTAAATTTGCATTTACTGAAGGCCAGTCTATGCCAAGTTCTCTTAGAGGCGTAAATGCTTCATGCATGAGTTGTTGCAATTTTTCTGCATCTTGTTCACTTGCGAGTCGAATCATCGTTTTTGTCATATTAATCCCCACTCTTTTTTAAATGATTTAACCATATTTTATTTTTAAAATAAATATCCATCAAAGTGTATCAATAAATTTATCACATGTCAGAAAGTATGCTTCATCTGAATACACCAATACTCTCATGAAACTTATTAAAAATTACTCTCTCAACGTAAAAAAACCATTCAAATTCATGAATGGTTTGGAAGAATGATTCATTGTTACGCTATTTAATCACTACATCTTAATTATTGTTGCTCTAAACGATTACGCTTACCATTTAAGAAAGCATAAACGAGACCTACAAAAATACCGCCACCGACAAAGTTACCTAAGAAAGCAAAAACGATATTTTTTAAAACGTGTAACCATGAAACTGCATCAAGGTTGAAGAACACCATACCTGCATATAAACCAGCATTGAATACAACGTGCTCATATCCCATGTATACAAAGACTATAACGCCACAAGCAATGAAGAATGCTTTTGTCAATCCGCCTTTGAATTGCATAGAAATAAAAATACCGATATTAATAAAGAAGTTACAGAAAATACCTTTTGTAAAAATATTCAACCAAGTCGAATCGACTGTTTTTTTCTGAACTAAGGCAGTTAAAGCTTGTGTCATTTCTGGTGTCATAACATGTGCATATTTCATTAAGAAGAATAATACAAAACCACCTAAAATATTTCCAAGGAAACAATATAATAAAATCCACATCATCTTATTAAGAGAAACAACTTTATAATACCAGCCAACTGTAAAATACATAAAATTACTTGTTAATAATTCAGAATTCGTTAGTACAACTAAGACCAATCCTAAGCTGAAAGCAATTGCTCCCATTAAATTAATGAGACCATCAACATGTGTACTTGCGAATTGTGTTTTAATACCAAACATAAAAACAGTAACAATGGACAATAAGAAACCTGCCATCATAGATTTTAGCATGTATCGTCCTGGTGTTTGCTGTACCATCACTTGTTTCATTTGAACAGATGATGATATTGAGTCTACGATTGCTTTAGTTGAATACGTATCTTCAACTGTTTTATTATTTTTTATCACAGCACTTCCCCCATTTACTATTATCAAATAAATTTTACCTATTAATTATATTAGTATTTAGATGTAATTCATAGATTAAAATTCAGAAAATTCTTTTTACCAATTCAAAACTAATATTTACTCATAAAAATAGCGAGATAGATATCGCGACATAAAACAATTGGTATCATTTTAATTGCGCTCATCTCGCTTTATGTAAGTATTACTTATTCTTTTTTAAATTTGAAAAGTAATGTAAACCATATGCAAATATACCGTAGCCTACGACTGTACGCAAAATAAATCTAACAACTTTATTTGGTACACATTTCGAAGTAACAGTAATTGAAGATAAAAGTGTAGTAAAAATATATAATATTAATACTTTAATGTAACGTTGTACCATCGAATCATCCTTCATTCAATTAATAATATTACGTTATTATTATAAACTGAATGGCATATAAAAATTTTTACATATTTTCAACAACTTTATTTCAATAAAGCATCAAGTTGATCTAATGTTTGATTCATCCCTTGCTCAACACCCATGTTTACGACTTGTTGAGCGGCTTCTTTTGTTGGAAATACCGATGTTGATGTAACTGTCGTTTTCGTTGTATTGCTCTTGGAAAATGACAAAGTAATTTTCATGCTTGGCATTTTCGTATCTTTTGCACCTTGAGGTGTCGCAAATGAGTCAATATATTCAATTAAATATGGACGCTTAACCGTTTTATATTCTGCTAATGTATAGCTGGTCATTGTAGGTGTTTTAATCGCATAAAATGCATCACCGCCTGAAACAGCATTAAAGCGAAACACTTTGGTACTAGCGTCTTTTGGATGAAACCATTTTTCAAATAATGCTTTTGTCGTATAGGCATCAAACACCTTTTCAATCGGTGCTTCTATCGTTCTTGAAAAAATAATTTTATTATCTTCAACTTTAATCGTCATCTTCCCACTCCCTATCTTTTATATTTACTCATCTTAACATGCATTGAGTAACATATGTTACCAAATCATTTGTTATAAACTATAGTAATATTAATCATTCCCTCTGTTGAAATTGATAACTACGAAATAAAAAACACACTCTATTCAGCTATTAACAGTTGAGTAGAGTGTGCAAACCTGTTGAATTAATGCGCTAACATTTCTTCTTTGATTTGGTCTTTATTTAATTTTGAAGGATAATATGTTGGCCAGTTATCCATTTCTTTTAATAACGCGTCATTATCATTACCCATAAAGATATGGAAGTGTTCTGCCTTTTTAGGTGCAATGTTGTGATCGCTAAATTGGATGAATTTCGGTAAGTCTTTATCATTACCATCGACCAATTTAAACATAAATCTCACGCCACGGTTACCTTTAGGATATTTCAATGTTTTCTTACCATTGTATTCATATTTACCAGTGTGTTTCTTACCATCTTTAGTAAATGTAATTTCATTTCCTTTTATATCAATGTTAGTAATATCAGTTTTATATCCTTTGTCATAGTAAGCTTTTAAATCTTTAGCAGATTTCTTCGGATCATTTTCAGCTTTATGTTCCATCACTTCATCAAGCGTACCGTCTTTTAAGTAAGGGTAAACAGATTGCCATTCACCAGCATAATCGCTTAATTCACGGTCTTTAACTTGCTCATCTTTAAAATACCCATCAGAAATTGCTTTATCGTGTTTACTTTCAGCTTTGTCGTCTTTCACTTTAACACCACTGTCTAAAGCTTTACCGATATTTTCAATATTCGATTTCATTAATGATTGATACGTAATATTATCTTTTTTCTGTTGTTCTTTATTTAAAGACTCCATGTTGTAGAATTTTAAAGGCTTCGCATCTGTTTCTTTACGAATTGTTTCAGTCACTTTATTCGCAACATTATCTTCGTAAAGAATATATTTAGCATTGCTATCTCTAATTTCTTTAACAATTTTAGTTAATTCTTTTTGTGATGGATCTTCAGCATTCATGTTTTGAATACCTTTTTGAACAAAACCATAACGATCAGCTAAGTATCCAATTGATTCATGTGAAATGAATACTGCATTACCTTGCTTATCTTTTGTAACTTGCTTCATATCGTTATCAATTTTCTTAAGATCGTCGTTTAATTTTTTGTAGTTTTTCTCATAGTCATCTTTATGTTTTAGATCTTTTTTCACTAATTCATCTTTAATTTCTTTAGCGAAAGTTTGGTTAATTTTAGGATCTAACCATACGTGTGGATCATATCCACCATGATGATGATGATGTTCTTCTTTCTCATGATCATGTCCCTCATGTTCATGCTCTTCACCATGCTCGTGTTGATCAGTTAAAAGCTTTGCTTTATCTAATTTATCCTCTAAAGACAGTTTTTTATCTTTATCTTTGATAGTAGATGCAACTTTCTTAGCAACCGGATCTAAATTATCCCCTGTATACATAAACAAGTCTGACTTGCTTGCACTTAATATATCTTTTTGTGTTGGTTCATAGCTATGTAAATCTGTCCCTGCTGGATAGATTGATGATACCTTCACGTGTTTTCCACCAATTTGCTCTGCAAATGATTGCAATGGATAAACTGTCGTTTTAATTGTTACCTTGCCATCTTTATCTTTTCCATCATCATTCCCACATGCGGCTAATGATAAAGTTACGGCTGGTACAAGAAGTAACATACCTAATTTCTTTTTCATAGTCACCCTCCTAAATAGTAATCTTTACGTTTTAAAATTATATACTCATGCTACTTAAAATACAAGCACTGTTTTTATAAATAATATAAAGTCGAATCATACTTTAGGTATTTACCACTTTTCGTTTTATCTAATACATGACTATTGTACAAATATGATACAGAAAACTTTATAGTATTTACGAACGTCATAATATAAGAAAAAAGACAATCTCTATCATATTGCTAATAGAAATTGCCTTTTCATATTGTCCTAAAATAACTTACCCTATTTTTATAGTGTGACTTTTAGATTTAATAATGGTATTTACATGATGCTATTTTTATATGCTTGTCATCTACTGTATAAACCAATCTATGTTCGTGATTGATACGTCTACTATAATACCCAGTCAGATTCGATTTTAACTTTTCAGGCTTACCTATACCTTCCAATGCACCATTTCTGTCAATACTTTTAAGTAACTCATTAATCTTCTTCACCATTTTTTTATCGTTCTGCTGAAAATACTTATAATCTTCAAAGGCTTGAGGCGAAAACGTAATATTTAACCTAGCCATTATACATCTATATCTTTCGTTATAGTTTTCCCACGTTCTAGATCTGCAATTGATTGAGCTAAGTGCTCAGCATTATTTGGGTTCTGTTGGAGGTAAAGTGTTTCCATCATGGAGTTATAATCTGATTCTGACATGATTACTACGTTTTTATCATCAGTAGATGTTACAGTTACCATATCACTATCATCATTTACTTTTGTCATAAGTGCCTTTAAATTCTGTCGAGCGTATGAATAATTTTTAATAATCATATTTATCGCCTCCTTTTAACACACCTCAATTGTACAAATATCTGTACAATAAAACAAGCGACACAAAAAAATTACTAATCAAGATTTTGCACGGGGAAGAATCAATACCTATCCTGTACTGATTCCCTACTAAAAAATGTTTACATGATAATTTCCACCCATTTAGACTTCATACATTAAAAAGACAATCTCTATCATATTGCTAATAGAAATTGCCTTTTCATATTGTCCTAAAAAATTGGTATCACTTACTTATCTCAACAATTAAGACTATTTGATTTTATCTTTTAATAACTTCTCATAACTTTCATAATCATATGGATCTTCAACTTTCTCGCCATTAATAAATGCAGTTGGTGTCGTTTTTATATGATTATCTTTAGCTATTTTTTTATCTTTCTCTGCAGCTTTCCAAGACTTGCTATCTTTTGTCTTGTAATCTTTTATAATTTTATTTTCCGTCTCTTTATCTAAATGCAGTTGTTTAATATGTTTATCTAATAGTTCTTTTGTTAACCATTCTTTATTTTCATCTTGCTGGGCAGCAAATAATTGCTTTTGAAAATCTAAAAATGATTTAGGTGCATACATCAATACTGCATGACTCGCACGCGAACCAACAATTGAGTCTTTACCTAAGAAAGCTAAATTGACAAATTGGTATTCCACTTTGTGATTATCTATATAATTTTTACGCAACTTTGGCATGACTTTTTCATCTAATTCTTTACAATAAGGACATTTATAGTCGCCATATATGACAACTAATGGTTTGCCGTTTTTCGAAGATGTCGTTGCTGATTCTTTTTTACCGCAAGCTGTTAAAATTAACATGCTCACTATAAATAATGTTAGTAATTTTTTAGTCATAATAACTCCTGTTCATATCTAGTTCGTCATATTTTCTTCATGATAATCCGCATCATGTTGTTGATAATATCGTCTCGAATCAAAATCTTGCTTATATGATACACGTTTATCACTAAAATCATATGCATAATAATGCACTTCATCATCATTACTCAAAGGTTTATAAGCTAAAATGATAATTTTATCCTTATCATAGACATAAATATTAGCATCTTTGCGTTCAAAATGATCAACACGATCACCGTTGCCTTTTTTGGCAAGTTGTTCTTGTTTTTGATTTTGAATTTTAACTGCTTCATCTATTTCTTTCACATATTTATCATTACCACATCCTGATATAAAGACTAGTAATAATAATACCGTCGCCACAAATCGCTTCAATGCTCCCACTCCTACTATCAACTTCCAACTAACTTTCAATATAATTAATACTATACACCGTCAAACATCAATGCGCTACAACTACTACCAATGCATTTAATATAAATATCCAAAGAAATAACAGTTATGTATAGTCAAAGAAAAATATATTTCATTTTCTATGTGTATTTACAATCAGTTTTTGATAAAATAAAAAAATAGCATTATAAATAAATTCAAAAATTACAGTTCAATTCAGAGAGGGATGGGATAAAATGAACTTTGTAACATTGACTTCGGATGAGTTCAATGCGTTTACAACAAAGCATTTTTCACATTACACACAATCAGCTATTCATTACAATCATAGAGTTGATTTAAAAGGCGATGTGCATCTTGTAGGGGTTAAAGATGACAATGGTCAAGTGATTGCAGGATGCTTATTGACAGAAGCACGCACACTTAAATTTTTCAAATATTTTTATACACATCGCGGGCCAGTGATGGATTATACAAATCAATCATTAGTAGCATTTTTCTTTAAAGCATTAACGTCATATTTAAAGAAACAAAATTGTTTATATGTCCTTGTAGATCCATATTTAATTGAAAATTTACGCAATGCAGACGGTGAAATTGTTAAGTCTTATGATAACCGAGCATTTGTTAGAACAATGGATAAATTAGGTTATAAACACCAAGGTTTCCCTGTAGGTTATGATTCAATGAGCCAAATCCGTTGGCTGTCAGTGTTAGATTTAAAAGATAAGACTGAAGACCAACTTTTAAAAGAAATGGATTATCAAACGAGACGTAATATTAAAAAAACATATGATATTGGTGTCAAAACTAAAACGTTAACGATTGATGAAACGCAAACCTTTTTCGACTTATTCCATATGGCTGAGGAAAAGCACGGTTTCAAATTCCGTGAGTTACCATACTTTGAAGAAATGCAAAAACTATATGGTGATCACGCCATGTTAAAGTTAGCTTATATCGATTTAAATGATTATTTGAAAACATTACAATTGAAACAACAGCAATTAGCTGCTGAGCTCTCAGGTGTTGAAGAGGCATTGGAAGAAAGTCCGAATTCAAAGAAAAATAAAACGAAACGAACACAGTTAGAACAACAGTTAAGCAGTAATAAGCGAAAAATTGATAATACAATAGAACAAATTGAACAAGATGGTGCAGTGTTGAACTTAGCTTCTGCTTTGTTTATCTACAATGAGCATGAAGTTTATTACTTATCTAGTGGTTCAAACCCTAAATATAATGCTTATATGGGTGCCTACCATTTGCAGTGGGAAATGATTAAGTTTGCTAAAGCGCATCATATTGATCGCTATAATTTCTATGGTATTACCGGTGACTTTTCAGAGTCATCAGAAGATTATGGCGTACAACAATTCAAAAAAGGATTTAACGCACACGTCGAAGAATATATTGGTGATTTTATTAAACCAATCAAACCTATGCTTTACAAATTACAAACATACTTAAAACATAAACGCCGTTAACAGTTTATGCTGTAACATCAAAAACCACGAATCTTGCTAGTGGCATCTTCGCCGTAATCAAACAAGATTCGTGGTTCTATTTGTTTATTCTTCATTAATAACATTTAAAAAACGTTTTAGTTCTTCAGTTTTTGGATTGTTAAAAATCTCTTCAGGTGCCCCTTGTTCTCCAATTACACCTTCATGAATGAATACAATGTTATTAGATACTTCTCTAGCAAAACGCATTTCATGTGTCACAATGACCATTGTCATGCCCTCATTCGCTAAATCTTTAATCACCTTTAACACATCATTCACAAGTTCAGGATCAAGTGCAGATGTTGGTTCATCAAACAACATCACTTTAGGATTCATAGCTAATGCTCTCGCAATGGCAACACGTTGCTGTTGACCACCTGATAATGCATGTGGTCGTTGATCTTTGACATGTGTCAAACCAACTTTCTCAAGTAATTCTAGAGATTTCTCACGAGCTTCAGCCTTTTTCAACTTTTTAACTGTAATAAGACCTTCCATTACATTTTCTAATGCCGTCTTATGCGGAAAAAGATTATAGCTTTGAAATACCATACCAGATTGTTTACGAACTTCTATTTGTGATTTTTTATCTTTAGATGTATATGTTTTGCCGTTAACAAATACTGTACCTTCAGTTGGAATTTCTAACGCATTAATCATTCGTAACAACGTTGTTTTACCTGACCCAGATCGGCCAATTAAGGTTACAACCTCACCTTTGTCAACAGATAAATCAATACCTTTGATGACTTCAACATCATTAAATGATTTATGGATATTGTTCAATTGAATCATGAGCGATACCCTCTTTCAATATAAGATTCGTAGATACCTTGGATTATTGAAATAATAAAGCATACCACCCAGTACATTAGCGCAACTAACACATAAATTGTTAAATATTCATATGTTGTAGACGCAACTTCTTGAGCTTTTCTAAACATTTCAGCCACTAAAATAAATCCTAGTAATGATGTATCTTTGATTAAACTTAAAAATGTATTACCTAGTGCAGGTATAGATACTCGAATTGCCTGCGGTAAAATGATGCGCTGTATCGTTTGACGATATGTCATACCGATAGAATATGCAGCTTCTGTTTGTCCTTTTGGTATAGAAATAATACCGCCACGAATAATTTCTGAAGCATATGCACCTACATTTAATGACAAACCAATAATGGCAGCGACCACAGGCGCCAATGTCCATTGATTATCTGCATCATTAGTTAATAATCTACCTAATTCTGGAATACCATAAAAGATGATAAATAATTGTACTATCATAGGTGTCCCACGAATAATAGATACATAGACACGTGCAATACTTCTTAAAACTTTACTCGTTGAAATGCGCATCAATGCTGTAAATAATGCAATGATTAACCCTAATACAAATGTTACGAGGGTAATCGGAATTGAATATTTCACCAGACCTTCGAGCATAGGCCCAAAAGCTTGTTTTGCGGCATCAAGTGCATGTAGTTGTTCACTATTTAGATTTAGAAACATCTTGACCAAACCATTTCTTACCTATTTTAGCTAATTCACCGTTTTCCTCGATTTTTTTCAAGCCATCATTGAATTTTTGAACTGTTTCGTCATCCACTTTTTTAGAAAATGCAAATGCAGATTTACTTTGTTCAGCGTTACCTTTGATTGCCTTGATCTTAGCATTAGGTTTTTGTTTTTTATAATCTAAGTATGACAGACTGTCATTAAATGTACCATCAACACGCTTAGACAATAATAAATCCATTGATTGGTTAAAGCCATCAACTTTTGTAATATCAGCACCTTTATCCTTAGCTAATTTACCATAATTAGATGTGAATGTTTGTGCTAACTTCTTACCTTTAACATCATCAAAATCTTTAATATCTTTTTCATTTTCACGAATAACTAAAACAGCACTTGAGAATGTGTAAGGTTTAGAAAATTTATATTTCTTTTCTCTATCAGGATTAATACCCACTTGGTTCGCGATTACATCAAAACGCCCTGCGTCTAAACCTGCAAACATAGAATCCCAAGAAGTTTCATTAAATTTAAGTTTTAAACCTTCTTCTTTAGCTACTGCTTTAATAACATCAATATCGTAACCAGTTAATTTACCATCTTTATCATGGAAACTAAATGGTGCATAAGTCCCCTCAGTACCAACATTAATTGTCTTGCTATCTTTACTAGCTTCCTTGTCTTTAGACGAATTGTTCCCACATGCAGCTAATATGAAAACGAAAGCTATCACCACAAATAAAAGTCTTTTCATAGAATATATCTCCTTATTCTTATTATTCTAATCGGAATAAAAATATTTTAATCTGAAATGCCGGATAAGTCAATATGTTGAACTTTTGCTAAAAAGCTTTATATAGCTAGCAACTTATATTTATTGATGTGAATCAACTTCTTTTTTCTTTCCTTGTAACATAAATGAACAAAAGAAACTAATCACTGTAATCAATAGTGCAAATAAAAATCCAGCGTGATAACCATGTAACATCGTATCAACTTTAATTTGATTCATCATCTCAATTTTGTTCATGCCATTATAGTCTGACATAGTTGGAGAAAAGTTTTTGCTTGCATGAGATAAAATAGTAATTAATGCAGCTGTTCCGATAGAACCAGCAATTTGTTGTACTGTGTTTGTCATAGATGAACCGTGTGCGTTCATTTCAGGTTTTAATTGATTCATTGTATGCGTCATAACAGGAATTAAACCTAAGGCGATACCAACCATTCGAATCGCATAAACCGTTGCCAACATAATTGTCGATGTCTGTTCATCCATTACAACAAAGTAACCAGTGGTAATAATAACGATTGCCATACCGACTAAAGCTAATTTTCTTGGACCGAACTTTTCATATAAGGCACCTGAAGTCATCGACATAAATGCCATAACAATTGCTCCTGGTAATAAAGTTAACCCAGAATCTAAAGCTGAACGATGCAATAAATTTTGCACAAAAATTGGTAAAATCGTTTCCGAACCAATCATTGATACCATTGTGACACCCATAATAATGATACCAACTGTAAATTGTTTATTTTTAAATACTGCAAAATTTAATAATGGTGTTGATAGCCGATATTGACGTAATACAAATAATGCGACTAAAACAACGCCTCCAATCATCGAAACTAATACGATAGGATTATCAAAACCTTTTTCCGAAATTGAACTCGTTCCATACAATAACCCGCCGAAACCTAGTACAGAAAAAATGACAGAAATAAAATCAATAGGTACTTTAATTGTAGTTCCAACATTTTTTATCGTTTTAAATCCAATTAAAAATGTCACAGCTGCAATTGGAGCGACAACATGGAAAAGCGATCTCCAGTTAAAATATTCAACAAGGTAACCTGAAAGAGTAGGTCCAATAGCTGGTGCTAAACCAATAACGAGGCCAAATATGCCCATATATTTACCACGCTCATGCGGTTGAAAAATATCTAAAATCGTTGTCATCATTAAAGGCATCATAATTCCAGCACCTAACGCCTGAATAATTCTAGCAACTAATAATGTTGCAAAGTGTGGACTCAAACCGCCGAGTAATGTACCTAAGAAAAAGATAGAAATACCCACTAAAAACACTTGTCTTGTTGTATAACGTTGTATAACAAGCGCGGACAAAGGAATAACAATCCCATTAGTCAATAAAAAAGCTGTTGTCAGCCATTGAACTTGTGTATATGAAATTTCAAAATCTTTCATAATACTTGGTAAAGCCGTCACTAATAGTGTTTCATTTAATAATCCAAAAAATCCACCCATCAGCATAGTAATAATCATCGTTAATTTTTGTTTCTTCGACATTTAAAGCTTCCCCCTCACCATCTAAAAAACGACACACATTTTTAGATATCCGGTAATTATACCCATTTTCAAAAAAATTAGCACGACTTTATTACAATTTCTTTAAAACGTAATCATTACTATTTACATATGAGTAGTTATCGGTCATAATATATTTACAAGGAGGGATAGAGATGAAATTAGATTTACAGACTGCTCGTCGTAATTTAAATAGCCCTAACATTAAAACAAGAAAGCGTGCTTTAAAGATTATTAAGCAACACAAAAGAGCGAAATAATTGTTTTAATTTGACTATATTGTATGTCTAACTATATTTTCGAGTATCCCTAGCTCGTTAATATAAACTCTATACTTAACTATTTCCTTACATTACTTCACATATTTAAGAGCTGCATATACACTCACTCCTTGTGTACATGCAGCTCTTTTTTTATAAGTAGTATTTATCTATAACTTCTAAATCATCGGTTAATTCATAAACAAGCGGTGCACCTGTTTTAATTTCATAATTAATGATATCTTCATCTGACACATCTTCAAGATATTTAATCAATGCTCGAATTGAATTTCCGTGTGCAGAAACTAATACCGTTTGACCATCTAGCAAATATTGTGAAATATGATCTGTCCAAAATGGTATCACTCGAACTAAAGTATCTTTCAGACTTTCAGAATAAGGCATCATACGTTTATCTAAATGATTATATCGACGATCAGCTAAGTAAGCTTCACGTTGTTCTTCGGTTTCAGCAGGCGGTTTCACATCATAAGAACGACGCCAAATATGTACTTGTTCTTCTCCAAATTCTTTTCTAGCATCATCTTTATTTAAGCCTTGCAATCCACCATAGTGGCGTTCATTTAAACGCCAGCTTTTATATACAGGAATCCATTGTTGTTTAGATTCAGTTAAAATATAATGCGTTGTATCTAAAGCACGTGTTAATAACGATGTAAAAGCTACATCGATGGCAATGTTATTTTCTCTTACTTTTTCACCTGCTCTAGTCGCTTCATTAATACCTTGTTCAGATAAATTAACATCTTCCCATCCAGTAAATAAGTTTTTAGCATTCCACTCGCTTTGTCCATGACGACATAAAATTAATTTTGGCATAACTTATAACCTCTTTCCTTTAATCTTTAGGACGTTATTTCAGGGATATTTTAAGATGATTTAATCTTAGCAATTTTCTTTTCAATATGTTTTAAAATTCAATGATTAAATCAATTATCACTAAACATTAAATACATAAATCCTATTCCCCATTTTCATTTTTTAATTCATAAATGAATCAATAACCACCTAATAACAAATCATATTATACACCTTTGTTCGCCATTTTTCTAAGGTTTAAAAAATATTTTTAGGTGCACCTAAAAATAAATGTAATAAAAACGCCTCCTCAGATATTTATATATCTATGAAGACGTTTAAATACATTATAGATGGTCTGGTTCTGGGTGAACGTATACTGAGGAAATACCTTTTTTGTGCAAATGATGTTCGACATTGTCACAAATTTGATGCGCTGCTACTAAGGAAAGGTTAGCATCTACAACAATTGTGACATCAATAAACACACTACTTCCATGGTAACGCCCTTTAATACTTTTAACTTCTTGTACTTCATCAACTTCTAAAATATCATTGCGATACGCTTCTAATTCAGTTTCATTGAAACCATCACTCAACATAAAAATTGCTTCTTTAAAAATACCAAAACCAGTATAAACGATTAGTAAGCCTAGCAATGTTGCTAAAATAATATCGACAATTGGGAAACCGATTTGCGTAAAAATTAATCCTATCGCCGTTCCAATGCTGACTAAACTATCTGATAAATTATCTTTGGCGGCAGAATTTAAAGAACTACTTTTCGTTCTTTTCGCTAGTCTTTGATTGACTGCAAATACAATCAACATTACAAGACCACTGATTAAGCTGACGATAATTGTTATTGCGTTAGGTACAACGTCATCTTCTTTGAACAAACGAGGTGCATTTTGAATAACTACTTGGATACCTACAAACATAATGACAAATGACACCAATAATGAAGAAATATTTTCAGACTTCAAATGGCCATAAGGATGATTTCGATCGGCAGGTTTAATTGAAATTTTCAATCCAATAATAACAGCTAAAGAAACGATAATATCTGTCATATTGTTTAATGCGTCGGCTCTTACAGCTGCAGAGTTAAAGACAAAACCTGTGACATACTTAACAATAGATAAGATTATATATACAATCAAACTCAAATAAGCACCGCGTTGCGCCAATTTAAGATTTTCATTATGAGACATGCGTTGAACCACCTTGAATTAGTATAGTAACAATATTATGAATGATTTATTTTAATTTTACAACGTTTTTAATTTTTATAAATTTTTATAAAATAAAACTAATTTATTCATTCGCAACCCCTAAAAATATTTTTTAGCCTTTCTGCGAATTTTATGAGCTAGAAAGGCTTATGCATTAGTAGCGAAGCTATCTAATGCGTTCCTTTATTTTCTGCGAATTTTATGAGCTAGAAAGGCTTATGCAGTTGACGTTTTACGTCCAACTGCGTTCCTTCGTCTTCTTCAAATTTATTTGTTAGAAAGGCGCCCAACTCTCCCTGTTTGTGAACTTTCGCCTCGAAAGTTGCTATGTTGGGACCCTATGCATTAGTTGCGAAGCTATCTAATGTCGTGACCTAATTATATAGAAGAAAAAGTGCATCAGTGACAAATCAAATGAGATTTCTACTCTACCAAACTCTCTTCGAAACACAATTTTCTCCTCTATTTATTAGCAAACTATTGCATTTCTCCATATAGTACTTCCTTACTTAAAATACGCTGAATGTTCTGAATTAAACGCTTTTTTACATAGTTAACACTAGTTAATCTATTAGTTAACATTAGTTAATAATTAGTTAATTTCCATTTGTATTCTCATGTGATAAATTCTAAAAGCATACAATAAATTTAATATGTAAAAAGAAAGGGAATACACATGAAAAATAAATATATCTCGAAGTTGCTAGTTGGGGCAGCAACAATTACTTTAGCTACAATGATTTCAAATGGGGAAGCAAAAGCGAGTGAAAACACGCAACAAACTTCAACTAAGCACCAAACAACTCAAAACAACTACGTAACAGATCAACAAAAAGCTTTTTATCAAGTATTACACCTAAAAGGTATCACAGAAGAACAACGTAACCAATACATCAAAACATTACGCGAACACCCAGAACGTGCACAAGAAGTATTCTCTGAATCACTTAAAGACAGCAAGAACCCAGACCGACGTGTTGCACAACAAAACGCTTTTTACAATGTTCTTAAAAATGATAACTTAACTGAACAAGAAAAAAATAATTACATTGCACAAATTAAAGAAAACCCTGATAGAAGCCAACAAGTTTGGGTAGAATCAGTACAATCTTCTAAAGCTAAAGAACGTCAAAATATTGAAAATGCGGATAAAGCAATTAAAGATTTCCAAGATAACAAAGCACCACACGATAAATCAGCAGCATATGAAGCTAACTCAAAATTACCTAAAGATTTACGTGATAAAAATAACCGCTTTGTAGAAAAAGTTTCAATTGAAAAAGCGATCGTTCGTCATGATGAGCGTGTGAAATCAGCAAACGATGCCATTACTAAATTACAAAAAAATGATTCAATTGAAAACAGACGTTTAGCACAACGTGAAGTTAATAAAGCACCTATGGATGTACAAAAGCACTTACAGAAACAATTAGACGCATTAGTAGCTCAAAAAGATGCTGAAAAGAAAGTGGCGCCAAAAGTTGAGGCTCCTCAAATTCAATCACCACAAATTGAAAAACCTAAAGCAGAATCACCAAAAGTTGAAGTCCCTCAAATTCAATCGCCAAAAGTTGAGGTTCCTCAATCTAAATTATTAGGTTACTACCAATCATTAAAAGATTCATTTAACTATGGTTACAAGTATTTAACAGATACTTATAAAAGCTATAAAGAAAAATATGATACAGCAAAGTACTACACTGATAAATATTTTAAATATAAAGGTACAATAGATAAAACTGTACTATCAGTTTTTGGTAATGGATACAAATCATACATCCAACCATTAAAAGTTGAAGATCAAAAAAATTATGTATCTAAATCATATGCACAAGTAAGAAACTATGTAACTGAAACTTTAAACACAGGTAAAGTATTATATGCATTTTATCAAAATCCAAAAGTAGTTAAAGCTGCTATAACTACAGCTGAAACAGCAACATCAATCAAAAATATCTTCTCTAGTTTTACATCATTTTTTAAATAATTTTCGTAATAAACCGTGATTAAAAAGAACCGTTGATTCTCAATCGAATCTACGGTTCTTTTTTCATTTTCCATCAATTAAATGTTTCTTCGCTACTTGTCAGCCCACTTTTTTACCTGCAACTTGTTAAATAATCCTTACATCGTTAACGAATAGTTCATCATTTAGTTGAATCAGCTCAACTTTATTAACTTCAAATTTTCACAAACTATTGCGCAATTCATTCCCCTTCCACTTCAAGCACCTTAATTAAACATTAATTCAATAGAATAAGACTTGCAAAACATAGTTATGTCGCTATATAAACGCCTGCGACCAATAAATCTTCTAAACATAACATAATGCAAAAACATCATTTAACAATGCTAAAAATGTCTCTTCAATACATGTTGATAGTAATTAACTTTTAACGAACAGTTAATTCGAAAACGCTTACAAATAGATTATTATATATATGAACTTAAAATTAAATAGAAAGAAAGTGATTTCTATGATTAAAAATAAAATATTAACAGCAACTTTAGCAGTTGGTTTAATCGCCCCTTTAGCTAATCCATTTATAGAAATTTCTAAAGCAGAAAATAAGATAGAAGATATCGGGCAAGGTGCAGAAATCATCAAAAGAACACAAGACATTACTAGCAAACGATTAGCTATAACTCAAAACATTCAATTTGATTTTGTAAAAGATAAAAAATATAACAAAGATGCCCTAGTTGTTAAGATGCAAGGCTTCATCAGCTCTAGAACAACATATTCAGACTTAAAAAATATCCATATATTAAAAGAATGATATGGCCATTTCAATATAATATCAGTTTGAAAACGAAAGACTCTAATGTTGATTTAATCAATTATCTTCCTAAAAATAAAATTGATTCAGCAGATGTTAGTCAAAAATTAGGCTATAATATCGGCGGAAACTTCCAATCAGCGCCATCAATCGGAGGCAGTGGCTCATTCAACTACTCTAAAACAATTAGTTATAATCAAAAAAACTATGTTACTGAAGTAGAAAGTCAGAACTCTAAAGGTGTTAAATGGGGAGTGAAAGCAAATTCATTCGTTACACCGAATGGTCAAGTATCTGCATATGATCAATACTTATTTGCCCAAGACCCAACTGGTCCAGCAGCAAGAGACTATTTCGTCCCAGATAATCAACTACCTCCTTTAATTCAAAGTGGCTTTAATCCATCATTTATTACAACATTGTCACACGAAAAAGGTAAAGGTGATAAAAGCGAGTTTGAAATCACTTACGGCAGAAACATGGATGCTACATATGCTTACGTGACAAGACATCGTTTAGCCGTTGATAGAAAACATGATGCTTTTAAAAACCGAAACGTTACAGTTAAATATGAAGTGAACTGGAAAACACATGAAGTAAAAATTAAAAGCATCACACCTAAGTAAACAGTTCAATCATTTTAAAAAATCCTGGGACACTTCATACTTGTCTCAGGATTTTTTAACATATTGAATCAGCCTCATAACATTAAATTATTTTATCGTACATTAAATTTAATAATAACAACTGATTTTTATAAGAACAAAGTATCGCACCATAGTAGATACACAAATAATACAAATGAAGCAATTTAAGTTGAAAGCTTAAATTAATATTCTCAAGTTAATAAACAATTAACTTTTAGATGGATTCATCAAAAATCGTAAAAAAGCACAATTTGTATTTTACAAACATTAATTAAAAATGAAAGCAAAACATTCGTGCAATCGGTTACCTTAAATTGTTTACAACTGTCAACAATACCAAGGTTTTATTAACTATATTTCTCACAAAATTAGCTTTTAGCATTCCAAACAAAAAAGGTTAAATCGAACGGAATTATGACATTTTTAAAGCCATTGTAAAAAAAGTTGATAATGGTCAATTGTTAATGAACAGTTAATTATAATAACGTTCAAAATATATTATTATTTAATTAAGTTAAATAAAATTATAGAAAGAAAGTGAAACTTATGCTTAAAAATAAAATATTAGCTACAACTATATCTGTAAGCTTACTTGCCCCTCTTGCCAATCCGTTATTAGAAAATGCTAAAGCTGCCAATGATACTGAAGACATCGGTAAAGGAAACGATGTAGAAATTATCAAAAGGACAGAAGATAAAACAAGTAATAAATGGGGAGTGACTCAAAATATCCAATTCGACTTTGTGAAGGATAAAAAATATAACAAAGATGCTTTGATCCTAAAGATGCAAGGATTCATTAGCTCTCGAACAACATATTATAACTATAAAAATACAAATCATATTAAATCTATGCGTTGGCCCTTCCAATATAATATTGGGTTAAAAACAAATGATCCAAATGTTTCTTTAATCAATTATTTACCGAAAAATAAAATTGAATCTACAAATGTGAGCCAGACATTAGGATACAATATCGGCGGTAATTTCCAATCAGCCCCATCACTCGGTGGTAATGGATCCTTTAACTACTCTAAATCGATTAGCTATACACAACAAAATTATGTCAGTGAAGTGGAACAACAAAACTCAAAAAGTGTTTTATGGGGTGTCAAAGCGAATTCATTCGTCACTGCATCAGGTCAAAAGTCAGCATTTGATAGTGATTTATTCGTAGGATACAAACCAAATAGCAAAGATCCAAGAGATTATTTTGTTCCAGACAGCGAATTACCACCTCTTGTGCAAAGTGGATTTAACCCTTCATTTATCGCAACAGTATCTCATGAAAAAGGTTCAGGCGACACGAGCGAATTTGAAATCACTTATGGAAGAAATATGGATGTCACTCATGCCATTAAAAGATCAACACATTATGGCAACAGTTATTTAGATGGTCACAGAGTCCATAATGCATTTAAAAATAGAAACTACACTGTGAAATATGAAGTCAATTGGAAGACACACGAAATCAAAGTGAAAGGACAGAATTGATATGAACATGAATAAATTAGTCAAATCATCCGTTGCTACATCTATGGCATTATTATTACTTTCTGGTACTGCTAATGCTGAAGGCAAAATCACACCAGTTAGCGTCAAAAAAGTAGATGATAAAGTTACTTTATACAAAACTACAGCTACAGCAGATTCAGATAAATTCAAAATTTCACAGATTTTAACATTTAATTTCATCAAAGATAAAAGTTATGATAAAGATACTTTAGTACTTAAAGCTGCAGGTAATATTAACTCAGGTTATGAAAGACCAAACCCTAAAGACTATGACTTTTCAAAAATATATTGGGGTGCAAAATACAATGTGTCTATCAGTTCACAATCTAATGATTCGGTTAATGTAGTAGACTATGCACCTAAAAATCAAAATGAAGAATTTCAAGTGCAAAACACTTTAGGATACACATTTGGTGGTGACATCAGTATCTCTAATGGTTTATCTGGTGGACTTAACGGAAACACTGCTTTTTCTGAAACAATTAACTACAAACAAGAAAGTTACAGAACAACTTTAAGTCGCAACACAAATTATAAAAATGTCGGTTGGGGTGTAGAAGCACATAAAATTATGAATAATGGTTGGGGCCCCTATGGCCGAGATAGCTTCCATCCAACATATGGCAATGAAATCTTCTTAGCTGGTAGACAAAGCAGTTCATATGCAGGCCAAAACTTCATAGCGCAACACCAAATGCCATTATTATCTAGAAGTAACTTCAATCCAGAATTTTTAAGCGTACTATCACACAGACAAGATGGCGCTAAAAAATCTAAAATTACAGTAACTTATCAACGTGAAATGGATTTATACCAAATTCGTTGGAATGGGTTCTACTGGGCAGGCGCAAATTATAAAAACTTTAAAACTAGAACATTTAAATCAACATATGAAATTGATTGGGAAAATCACAAAGTGAAATTGTTAGGTACAAAAGAAACTGAAAACAATAAATAGCTAGTAAAACACGGTCGCCAACAATAATTGTGACGACCGTGTTTTGATTTATTATCTTAGTAAGACTGCCATTCTTTTTCTCAATGTGAGATATAAAGGAATAGCTACAATTAAAGTGAATATTACGCCTGGAATCGCGTTTAATAACACTACCCACACAGGTAAATTTAAAATAATAGATAATAGTAGCCTAGATACCAAACTGCCTAATACACTTGCTAAAACTAATGATAGTACATTTATTTTCAATAAATAAACAACTGCAATAGCTATAACTCTAAATATAATAGAGATAATCACATTAATTGGATTAAATACACCAAATACTAGTAATAATAGGCTAGATAATAATCCACCTAAAAAGTACTTTTTAATTCCAAAGAAAGCTAATATCAATAATGCTGCCGGTGCAGATAATTGAAAATCTAAACCTGGTATAATGGATGGTATTTTCAAAACTGCCAAAATGGTTAAAATCGCAGCAATGACACTAATTTGAGTAATATCTTTTGATGTCATACTAAAACCCCTATACCGTTTCATAAACAACTTGCTTCGGTGTGCTTTCTAAAAATGATATGTAATGATTTAAATCAATACGATCGTCCACAAATATTATTCTGCCTCCATATCTCGTATTAACTGGTTTAATATCAAATAATCGATGGTAACCAATTTTAGCAGAGGCAAAATAACCTGTCGTATACGTTAAGTCATCGGACACACAAAGTTCTCCTTTGACATATGGATGCGCATTGATACAACTAGCAATTGCTAAGGCATCAGTCACTCTTTCATTAAGATCACCTTTATTATTTATATCTTCAAACGAAAAATGCGTTGCCCTAATCCCTCTTTGTCCAAATGAATCTAAACGTTTACCAGATATAGCAGATAGAATAATAGCTCCTGTATAAACCGTTTCATTTTTAATATATGTCATCCCTTGATTTAGCGCTTGTTCAGTGACACCACATTCTTGTGTTAAATGTTGGAGATTTGCTTTATCATCCTCAGTAATTTGTAATGCTTTTATTTGTTGAATCGGTTCCATGATTTTTTGTATTTTTATATTGAGAAAATCCGGTTGCCCATTTTCATGAAAAAAACCTTTATTATAAAACCTTCGTACCGTCTGTTCTATTTTGTCAAACTCACAAATCGTTTCAGCACCACTAATATGAACATCTTGATTGCTAGAACGCATTTTTATACTATACATGACGATCACCTCAATCTTCTTGATGCAAAATTTCAAACAACCTATCTACATCTTGTTCAGTATGAAAATACGACAATGATATTCTTAACATTGGCTTAGTCACAGTTGGATACCTTAAATAACTTGTAAACACATGATGCTTTAATAATGTTTGATGAATGTTCTTAGCCGCTTCTATGTCATCAAACTCAATAAACTTAATCGGCGAGTTTGAACTATTATAATTAACATTGAGTGTTTTTAACTTTTGGTTAAAATATTTAATCAAACTATTTAATTTAGTGCGTCTATCATCAGCATTTATTAACTTTTCAATATTTCTTTTTATAAAATACAAATTATAAATTGGCAAACTACTTGAGTAGATGAGTGGTCTACCGTGATTAATTAACATATCCTTCACATCATTTGAACTTAAAATCACACCCCCGTATGCACCACATGCTTTAGATAAACTAGAAGTGAGTATATCTATGCCTTGATAATTCGAGTAATTCTCTATTCCAAAACTATGTGAAACATCGAGTATCAGTGTTGCGTTATATTTATGCTTTAATGAGACTAATTGACCAATGTCCACAACGTCGCCATTCGTTGAAAATACACTATCAGATATGATTATTTTTTGTATATTTTGATTAGGGTATTCCGCTAACCTTTTTTCTAAATCAGCAATATCTAGATGCTTATATATCACTTTTTCTAAACCACTTAACTTAATACCGTCAATAATACTCGCATGATTTTCTTGATCTGAAAACACGACACAATTTGTATTTTTGAAAATATTAAATAACGCCAAATTAGCATCATAACCACTATTTAAGATAGTACATGCATTATATCCGAGCCAACCTGCTAACATTGTTTCAATCTCTTCATAAGCTGTCGAACTTCCACTAATTAATCTTGAACTTGATAAGTGATAACTATACTTCCGCATAAATCTTTCGAAATCATCCTTATCAAACGCTATTTGTCCTAATCCTAAATAATCATTAGATGTATAGTTCGTACATCGCTTATTTTCTACTTCAATATACTGTCTATCTATATACCCTACCGATTTAAGCGACCGATATAACCCTTTCTGTTGTAATAAATCAATTTGCTCTTGAAACATCATTCTTGTTTTCCTTATTTTCACAAGTGTCATAATCAATTTCAAAGCCCAAATCATTAATCATATCGTAGTCTAATTGGTTCGGTTGCCCACCAGTAATTAGATAATCACCGACAAATATTGAATTCGCCGCTTTTAATGCTAATGGCTGTAACGAACGTAAGTTGACCTCTCTTCCTCCAGCAATACGAATTTCTTTCGTAGGATTGATTAATCGGAATAATGCTACGATTCTTAAACATTTCATTGGTGTTAAATCATCCATGCTACCGAACTTTGTACCTTTAATTGGATGTAAAAAATTAATCGGAATACTGTCGGCATCCATTTCTTTCAAAGCAAATGCCATATCAACAATATCTTGATTAGATTCTCCCATACCACAAATCACGCCAGAACATGGTGATATATTATTCGCTTTCATTAGTTCTATCGTATCTGTTCTATCTTTATAACTATGCGTTGTCACGACGTTATCATGGTAATTTTCACTTGTATTAATATTGTGGTTATATCTGTCTACACCAGCAGACTTAAGTTTCTTAGCTTGTTCGTCATTCGTTAATCCTAAACATGCACATATTTTTAGTTGCGGGTGTTGAGATTTAATCGTTCTTACAGTGTTACTAATATGATCAACTTCTTTATCGCTCGGCCCTCTACCACTCATAACAATACAATATGTTCCAATATGATTATCATGTGCTACCTTTGCTCCATCGATAATTTGTTCCTCTGGAATTAAAGCATATCGCTGTTTTTGTTTAATATCTCGTGATTGTCCACAGTACCCACAATTCTCAGGACATATACCACTTTTAGCATTTAAAATCATATTTAATTTTACTTTTTTACCGAAATAATGTTTTCTTAAAATGTACGCCTCATTTAATAAATCTAAGGTATCAATATTAGTATCCTCATAAATTTTCAATACAGTCTCTTTTGTTAATTGTTCCCCTTGTAATATGCGTTTAGCCAAATTCATATTAACACTTCCTATCTAAAATGTTATGTACTGCCTTTTTAAAAATACGTACCATCGTTTTCACTTCTTTATTTGACATACTTAACACTGGCACAAACGTAATGACATTTTCTAAATTTCTAATCATTAGCCCATTTTCTTTACAATTACGTACAATACGTTCAACTTTTTCAATTTCTAACGGCGTTTTACTATCTTTATCTGTAACCAATTCAACTCCAAACATTAAGCCTCGTCCTCTTACATCACCAACATTTCGATGACGCTTCAGCGCATGTAACTGTTTCTCAAGTGTTGATGATGTCGTTTCAATATGTGACAATAACTTACGTTTTTCATAAAGTCTTATATTTTCTAATGCAACCGTACAAACGATTTGATTTCCGGTGTATGTATGACCATGGAAAAAGGTATTCACACCATGCGAATCACTTAAAAATGCATTGTATATTTTTTGAGATGTCAATGTAACTGCAAGTGGTAAGTAGCCACCTGTAATCGCCTTACCTAAACACATAATATCCGGTTGAACATCTTCATGATTACATGCAAACATCTTTCCAGTTCTCCCAAAACCAACAGCTACCTCATCACAAATTAATAAGACATCGTATTTTTTGCACAATTTCTCGACTTCTTTCAAAAAGCCTTTAGGATGAACAAACAAGCCTGTCGCACCTTGAATCAACGGTTCCAATATAAACCCTGCGATTTCATCATTTCTTTCAATTAGAATTTGCTCTATATTCGTTAAAATAGCTGTCATCATTTCATTTTCAGTATCGTAATTACTGCGATAGAAAGATGGGCTTTCTACTTGAATATTCTCAAATATTAAGTCTTTAAATATTTTATGAAAGGTCTTGATACCACCAACACTTACCGCACCAATCGTATCCCCATGATAACCGTAATTTAGCGTTATAAACTTGTTTTTCTTGGCATATTTTTCTCTATCAATATTTTTCCAATACTGATATGCCATCTTTATTGCGATTTCAACAGACGCACTGCCTGTATCAGAATAAAATACTTTTCTTAGATTACTTGGCGTGATTTCGATTAATTTTTCCGCAAGTTCTATTGACGGAATATTTGATGATCCTAGCAGCGTAGAATGGGCAATTTTATTGAGTTGCTTTTTAATTACCTTATTTAAGTATTTATTATTATGACCATGCACATTGACCCACAACGATGCATAACCATCTAAATATTTATTGCCATTCGTATCGTAAAGGTAGCTACCCTTTCCTTTTTCAATGATGATTGCTTCTTCTTTGCTATATACACCCATTTGTGTAAATGGATGCCAAACATATTCTGAGTCTTTTTGTTTAAGTTGTTGTGTGTAATTCATTTTTAACTCCTATTAATTGTTTTAAAAATGCTTCTGAGAAATTTTCATACGTGGCATGTTCTTCAAATGTATAGACTGTTTTATTTGTTAATTTTCCAATCGTCATTTGATTGTCTTTTTCAATATAGCTGTCTGTATAGCGATTCATTATTAAAAAATTACTCGCTGATACATTCTGATTAACATAATCTTGGTGAACAATGGCATCGCTAATAGCACCTAATTTTGATGGCAACACACTGATGACACAATCTGCACAATCATTGATTAGATCTTTAGTCATGTAGAAATCATCTGTACCTTCATATATTGGTACGGCAATTCCCCCAGCCCCCTCAATTAAGATAAAATCAAATTCCTTATCTAAAACTTTTACCTTATCTAATACACGCTGCTTATTTAGAAAAATTTGATCTGCCATTTTAAATGCAAGGTGTGGTGATACAGGTTGCTTAAAAGTATAAAGTGACGTTATGTCATAGCTTAAATCACATTCATTTTTAAATACTTCTAAATCTGGAAATGTCCCGTCTTGGCGTTCCTCAGTTTGAAATGGTTTAAAAACACAAACACGATGACCACGTGTTTTCAAAGCATGGTATAAATGCTTTGTAACATAGGTTTTGCCTACATCAGTATTCGTACTTGTAATAAAAATCCTCATAAAAAATAAGCACCTCAATCCGAATGTAAACTTTTATAATTAATAAGTTTACATTTAAGGCGCATGTTTTTCAAGAAAACATGAATTTAAACTTCTCAGTATAACTATAAATTTTGGCAAAATTTTGACCTTGCTATTGAAATGACTAAGGCTTCTTACGGAATTCGGGCAGATATAAACAGCGATTCGATAAAATATGTCAGTTAAAATTAATAATTGCATTATTTCTTAATAAAAAGACATCCTAGCTTTACCATGTTGTGAAACAATCCATTAATTGTAATATTACGTTGAGCGCCTTGTTCATCAATGATATAATTAGTTACATAATAAATTGAACATCTAAATACACCAAATCCCCTCACTATTGCCCTAGTGAGGGGATTTATACTCCGGTAAATAACCGAAGGTATTTTGAATCATTGTTAAAAATGGAATTAAAGTTCTAGTATCTGTCGGGTTTTGAAATAGGTCATAGGATAAAACAAATTGAGAATTTGTCGCTATTTGTAAATTGTATCCTGGCTTAAGTTGGCCGTTTTTCATATGGTCTTCCTTCATTCTCATAAAAGTTGCATCATGATCAGTTTTAGAAAAGCTATTTCTATCTTTAAGAATCGATTTTTGTTCTTCATATTTACTTTTTCTTTCGGAATAATCATCAAATTTCTTTTTGAACTTCTTAATCTCAGTTCTTTTTTTACGGGTCTGTTTTCTAATTTGAGCACAATCTTCGTTTTCAATAGAATGATTTAAATCTTCGATTTCTTTATCTAAATGACTACCAATTAAATCTATTTCTTCTATTGTTAAATCGCTATCTCCATCTTCTTTTATCTCTGGTATTATTTTTTCTTCAACTAAGT
>NZ_JACVZO010000107.1:0-442 GCF_017151845.1 Staphylococcus sp. EG-SA-17 | reverse complement strand
TCTTATGGCTTAGGTGCAAATAAATGGCAAACTATTCGTCGTGTCGTATTACCGGCTGCTTTACCTGGTATTTTGACTGGATTCATCTTATCACTATCTCGTGCATTGGGTGAAACAGCACCATTAATCTTAATTGGTATACCAACTATTTTATTAGCAACACCAACAAGCATTATGTCTATGTTCACAGCATTACCAACTCAAATTTACACTTGGGCTAAAATGCCTCAAGCTGAATTCCAAAATGTTGCATCAGCAGCAATTATTATATTACTTGTAATCTTATTACTAATGAACGCAGTAGCCATTTTCTTACGTAATAAGTTCTCTAGAAAATATTAATCCAATCAAATACAACATAATTTAGGGAGTGAAGGTTGAATCGATAATATCATGTTTTTAGTAGAGCATAACTATCGTTTCAATCTTACAGATATAAAGG
>NZ_JACVZO010000106.1:0-442 GCF_017151845.1 Staphylococcus sp. EG-SA-17 | reverse complement strand
GTGCCATCTTCTCGGTATAAGTAATATTTTTCTTTCGGCATTTTTAACACTCCTTAATATTCGACGATTGCGGGTCTTTCTTCTTTTTCTTTCAACTTATCATCAATAAGTTTTTTAAGTTTCTCTTGGTCTCCGTTTGCAAAATCAATCATCTTTTGAGCATATACATCTCTACAATGTAATATTTCTTTTATATTTTGTTTTGTGATTACCACGCATCTCGCTCCCTGAAATCGTCTCCGATTACTCTTACTTTTCTTGCTCTTTTTTTCATTCTCGAATTTATACGTTGCCAGTTCATATTTTGATTTAGTTCTTTATCACTAAAGTTAGTTGTAAAGATGTTGTTTTTACCTACTCTGTTATCAACAATGCTGAAAAGTTTATTTATAGTGTGTTCTGTGTTTTCTACACCCATATCATCTAGTACAAGTAAATCAAT
>NZ_JACVZO010000105.1:0-445 GCF_017151845.1 Staphylococcus sp. EG-SA-17 | reverse complement strand
GAATAATAATATAGCCAATCCCGATAAAAACAATTACATTCCTGAAAATGGCAATGTCTTTTTTATCAATAACAATTTTCTGAATTTCTATAAAAATATAAATCATGATTTTAAAATGATTGACAATCATTCGGATAAAATAAACGTGTTTATTCCTCCAAGGTTACAATATCAAAAATCTGAAATTCAAAAAAATCACCAAGGATGGATTGACTTTCAAAAGCAACAAAACAAAAAAGTAGATGTGCAAGTACTGTCAAAAAACGTATCTGTTTTTTCTTTTGATCGCACAACTAATTTGAAATTTGGGTATCTAGATTCTCCAATAGTAATGTTGTTGACACTTGACGATTTAACAGGAGATTTTTATTTAGCTGCTGTTTCTCAAGGTGGATATCTATTTAAAGATTTAGATACACTTAAACAGTTGCTTAAAGATAATCAC
>NZ_JACVZO010000104.1:0-445 GCF_017151845.1 Staphylococcus sp. EG-SA-17 | reverse complement strand
CTCATGCCGAACACAGAAGTTAAGCTCCTTAGCGCCGATGGTAGTTGGATTTACGTTCCGCTAGAGTAGGACGTTGCCAGGCAAATTATTGAGACCGAAAGGTCTCTTTTTTTATGCCTAAAATTAAAACCGAAGGTTTAATAAGATATCAACAAATCAAAGTGTAATAGCTTTACGAGAAGAAAGCGTTTGAAGCCGATGAATTGAGAAAATTGAGAAGCGAGTTTAGTTGAGCTAAAAGAGCAAGCAATTTTAGAAAATAAAGAAGGATGCGAGCGCTTGTCTCGAAGTAAAGTAAGCTCCTTAGCGCCGGTGGTAGCAGATTTACGTTCCGCTAGAGTAGGACGTTGCCAGGCAAATTATTGAGACCGGAAGGTCTCTTTTTTTATGCCTAAAATTAAAACCGAAGGTTTAATAAGATATCAACAAATCAAAGTGTGATAGC
>NZ_JACVZO010000103.1:0-452 GCF_017151845.1 Staphylococcus sp. EG-SA-17 | reverse complement strand
TCTCATATCATAGTAATCTTTCATATATTTTTTTACACAATTTTTTATTTCATTAAAATTATCCAAATTTAGATTATCTATTGTCTTTAATAAATGGTCATTAACAACATTAGCATACCCACATCCAAGCTTCTTTTTTATCTCTTCATCACTTAAATTTTCATCTAATTTATAATATCTTTCTAAAAAATTTGTGATAAAAACTTCTAATGCAGTCTGAATTTGTACAATTGCTAAATTATAGTCAGATTTATAAAAAGAACGTTCACCTTTTCTCATAGCCAAAACATAAATATTGCTAGGATGGTTATTGAAAACATTATAATTTTTTTTAATATTTAATAAATCACTTTTTTTGATAGATGAATACTGATCTTCCTCTATCTTTCCAGGCAAATCAATCATGAAAATGCTCATCTCTTTTATATTTCCATCTGTAGTATATATTACAT
>NZ_JACVZO010000102.1:0-460 GCF_017151845.1 Staphylococcus sp. EG-SA-17 | reverse complement strand
GTCTAGCGAAATGTCTTCAGAATCGGTCTTTTTGATTTTATGACTGGAGACAGCTAATGGTCTAAAGTCAGCAACAGCAGCCGTCATCACGAGAGCATCACAGGAGTCGAATTCGGCTTCAACTGTCTCTTGCATCTGGAATGCGGTCTCGACCAGAATAACCGGATAAGCTCTATCAACCTCAACTGTCGAGATTAGGGTGACATCGGCACCGCGTCCGTAGGCGGCATCAGCCATAGCAATGCCCATCTTGCCAGATGAGCGATTGCCGATAAAGCGAACCGGATCGATAGGCTCTCTGGTGCCGCCGGCGGTGACGATGACATTCTTTCCAAGCAAGACGTTGTGCGCCATAAGCTTTGCAGCCACTGAGGCCACCACTGTTTCCACCGAAGCCATTTTGCCTTGTCCTAAATCTCCACAAGCGACTTCACCGAAATCGGCCGGAATAACCTCATAG
>NZ_JACVZO010000101.1:0-461 GCF_017151845.1 Staphylococcus sp. EG-SA-17 | reverse complement strand
GGTGTAGAATTTGCAATCAGTGTGACACAAGGTATTATTTCTTCAGAAGAACGTACGATGAATGTACAAACTTCTCAAGGTGTTACAGAAGCAACAGTTATTCAAACAGATGCTGCCATAAACCCAGGTAACTCAGATGGCGCATTAATCGACTTAAACGATAACCTTATCGGTATTAACTCTATGAAAATTTCAAGATCAGCTTTAGAAGGTATCGGCTTTGCAATACCAAGTAATGAAGTAAATAATATCATTAAAGATATTATGGATGACGGTAAAGTAACACGACCTTATATCGGCATCAGCATGATTTCAATAGATGATATACCAAACCAATATAAGAAAGAATTAAATCTCACTACAGATAAAGGTGTTTACATTTCTGAAGTAGATAAAAAAGCAGACAACGGGCTTAAAAAAGATGATGTCATCACTAAAGTAGACAATAAAGATGTATCAGA
>NZ_JACVZO010000100.1:0-461 GCF_017151845.1 Staphylococcus sp. EG-SA-17 | reverse complement strand
CAGTTGCATTGAAACAAAGTTTATTAAATCAAATCATTATCGTTTTTAATTCTGTAAATCGTCTGCCTTGTTATATTTACTTCTTTCGCAATTTTACTAATTGATTGGCCTTCTTCTAACATTTCTACAACGCGATGATAAATAATACGTTTCTGTGGATCTTTAGCATTTGGTGAATAAAGTAAGGGGCGCCCTTTATATACGCCTTTTTCCTTCGCAACTTGAATTCCTTGCGCTTGTCGACGTTTACTTTCATTTCTCTCTTGTTCTGAAACCATTGCTAATATTTGAATAATTAAATCTTTCATAAACTTATCCAGTAATGGATTGCCAACCACTTCATCATAATTACGACCTAAACAATCAATGGATTCTACTACAAACCGATCTCCCATCCTCAAAAAGTTAAGTGCTTCTTGAAGTACTGGTCTATTTTCAATAGATTTCCCAGACTGTTTTTC
>NZ_JACVZO010000099.1:0-462 GCF_017151845.1 Staphylococcus sp. EG-SA-17 | reverse complement strand
AGCTAGATCATTGAGCGTTTCTCTTGTCATGCCAAAACCGACTTCTTTTACGATGAGGGGGACGTCAATGGCTGTTTGAGTCTCTTGAATAAGTACTTTCCAATTGGTAAAATCACGGTCTCCCTCAGGCATAACCAACTCTTGAGGTGCATTCAAATGAATTTGTAAGGCATCTGCGTGAAACAATCGGATAGCTTCTTTGGCTCTTTCGACAGAAGTCCCTGCACCGATGTTGGCAATGATTTTCCCGTGAGGATATTCTTGTCGCATAATCGTATAAGTATCAGCTAAAGAAGGGTCTTTCAAGGCAGCGCTGACTGAACCAGTGGCAATCATCAAATCTGCTTCTCTTGCGACGATTGCAAGATCTTGGTTGATTTTTTTTGTTTTTTCGCTTCCGCCAGTCATCGCATTGATATAAAACGGGCTACTTAGTGTAAAACCAGCTGTCTGTGTGCTTAG
>NZ_JACVZO010000098.1:0-468 GCF_017151845.1 Staphylococcus sp. EG-SA-17 | reverse complement strand
CTCAAGGCATGTGGAGTGTGTGGCGTTGTTGCGTAGAAAGTAAGGCTGGAGTCCTTATATCTGGCTGAGCTTAATCTCTGGTAATTTTGAGGGGGCTGACCCATTAGTCCCTTTTGAACCAAAAAATCGAAGGCACCCGTGAAAGATGTCTTCGATTTTTGTTTTTTTTGGATGAAATATAGAGGATTTTCCCCCTATATTTGGTTTTGTATGATTGTTTTTCCCTCATATTTCCTTACTCTAGTTACTAATTTCCTAAAATTGTGCGCAAGAAATACAAGTCCCATTTCCTTAAAAATTTTTTCAGCTCCTCGGACATGGAATCTTTTAAATTTCATATTTTGTTTAATGTTTCCAAAAACTGTTTCGACATCTATCTTTCGCTGCGCATAGTATGAGGCTGTTTCTTTGCTTTCTATCTTTTCATTCGCTTTTATTTTTATATATTCCCAGGTTGGATTAATATTC